>NZ_JBEYYT010000227.1:0-14876 GCF_040645715.1 Spirillospora sp. NPDC046719
GCGGGTCAGCGGCGGGCGGCGTCGCGCTCGTCGGCGAGGCGGCGCGTCTCGTCCGAGACCGGCGCGCCGAGGATCGCGGCGACGACGTCGATCAGGTAGCTGGTGAACAGCCGGTCGTCGGTGCGCGGCCCCGAGCGCGCGCGCCGGGCCAGCTCGGTCGCGGCGTAGAGGATCGCGGTGAACCGGCGGTGCAGCCGCGCCGCGTCCTCCTCCAGGACGGGTTCCACGAGGTCGCGCCACCGGCACAGGCTGTCGGGCTTCGGCCGGTGCGCCGCTCCCCCGGCTCCGGCCTCGCCCGCCTCCGCCGGGTCGTCGAGGAGCACGGACGGGAGCAGCGGGCGCGGCCGGTTCACCACGTCCGCCCAGATCTGCAGGAACGCGCGGCCCGACGCGTCGCCGAGGCAGGCCGCCATGGGGCGGACGAGCGCGGCGGCGAGCGCGCGGCCGCCCGGCACGCCGTCGGCCTCGTAGGCGTCGAGCAGGGCGTGCCGGCGCGCCTCGATCTCCGGGGCGTGCCGGGCGAGGATCGCGCGCACGATCCCCGCCCGGTCGCCGAAGTGGTACTGCACGGCCGTGGCGTTGCGGGCGCCGGCGGCCTGCACGATCTCGCGCAGGCTGACGGCGTCGATCCCGCGCTCGGCGTAGAGCCGCTCGGCCGCGTCCAGCAACCGCTCCCGCGTCTCGTTCATTCGTTACCTATAGCGTGTTCCAGGGCGTCGGCGAAGCGGGCGCGGGCCGCCTCGCGGCGGGTCGGCAGGTGGCCGGACGGCCACAGGCCCTCGACGGGCTCGGCGTCGCGCAGCAGCTGCCGCGCCACGGTGATCTTGTGGACCTCGGTGGGGCCGTCGGCGATGGCCATCGCCTGCGCGCCCATCATCATGGCGGCGAACGGCATCTCGTTCGACACGCCGAGGGCGCCGTGCAGGTGCATCGCGCGCTGCACGACGTCGTGGTACACCTTCGGCATCGCGGCCTTGACCGCGGCGATGTCCTTGCGGACCTTCTTGTAGTCCTTGTGCTTGTCGATGAGCCAGGCGGTGCGCAGCACGAGCAGCCGGAACTGCTCGATCTCGATCCAGCTGTCGGCGATCTTCTCCTGGGTCATCTGCATCTTGGCGAGCGGCCCGAACCGGGTCTGCCGGGAGACGGCGCGCTCGCACATCATGTCGAACGCCTTGCGGACCTGTGCGATCGTTCGCATGGCGTGGTGGATGCGGCCGCCGCCGAGCCGCGTCTGGGCGATGACGAACGCGCCGCCCTCGTCGCCGAGCAGGTTCTCGGCGGGGACGCGGACGTTCTCGTAGCGCAGGTAGCCGTGCGAGCCCTCGCGCTCGCCGCCGACGCCGACGTTGCGGACGGTGGTCAGCCCGGGCGCGTCGGCGGGGACGATGAACATCGACATGCCCTCGTAGGCGGACACGTCGGGGTTCGACACCGCCATCACGATCAGGAACTCGGCGTGCCGCGCGTTGGAGGAGAACCACTTCTCGCCGTTGATGACCCAGCCGTCGCCGTCGCGGACGGCGCGGGTGGTGAACAGGGTCGGGTCGGCGCCGCCGTGCGGCTCGGTCATCGAGTAGGACGAGGAGATCTCGCCGTCCAGCAGCGGGCGCAGGTAGCGCTCCTTCTGCTCGGGCGTGCCGAAATGGGCGATGATCTCGGCGTTGCCGGAGTCGGGGGCCTGGCAGCCGAACACCGACGGCGCCCACCGGGACCGTCCGAGGATCTCGTTCAGCAGCGCGAGCTTCACCTGCCCGTAGCCCTGGCCGCCGAGTTCGGGGCCGAGGTGGCACGCCCACAGGCCCTTCTCGCGGACCTGGTCCTGCAGGGGCCGCACCATCGTCTTGTAGCGGGGGTCGGACTTGTCGTACGGGTCGCCCAGCACCAGGTCCAGGGGTTCGACCTCGTCGCGGACGAAGGCGTCCGCCCAGTCGAGAAGTTCCTGGTAGGCGGGGTCGGTCTCGAAGTCCCAGGCCATGGCGAGCCTCCTGCGGTCGGTGCGCTCCGTCCCGTGAATAATCGAGCCATCTCAATGAATAATGCAAGTGCATGACTGTTACTCTCCGGCAGACCGCCGTACCCGAAAGGAACCGCCGTGCAGCCTGAGCAGATCGACCCCGCGCTGGTGGACTTCGCCGTCCTGGCGGCGTGGATGGACGGGCAGGGCCTGCCGGGCGGCGCGTTCGAGGGGGTCGAGCCGCTGACGGGCGGGACGCAGAACACGCTGGTCCGCTTCCGCCGCGGCGGCCGGGACTATGTGCTGCGGCGCGGGCCCGCGCACCTGCGCGCCCGCACCAACGACGTGCTGCGCCGCGAGGCGCGCGTGCTCGCCGCGCTGGACGGCACCGACGTGCCCGCGCCCCGCGTGATCGCCGCCTGCCCGGACGAGTCGGTCATGAACGGCGCCGTCTTCTACCTGATGACGCCGGTCGAGGGCTTCAACGCCTCGGTGGCCCTGCCGGAACTGCACGCGGGGGACGCGTCGGTCCGGCACGCGATGGGCCTGAACGCGGCGCGCGCGCTGTCCGCGCTGGGCGCGGTCGACCACGAGGCCGTCGGGCTGTCGGACTTCGGCAAGCCGGAGGGCTTCCTGGAGCGGCAGGTGAGCCGCTGGCTCTCCGAACTCGACTCCTACAGCACGCTGGACGGCTACCCCGGGCCGGAGATCCCGGGCCTGGACGACGTGGCGCGCTGGCTGGAGGAGCACCGCCCCGCGACATGGCGGCCCGGCGTCCTGCACGGCGACTACCACCTGGCCAACCTGATGTACTCCTTCGACGGCCCCGAGGTGGCGGCGATCGTCGACTGGGAGATGTGCACGATCGGCGACCCGCTGCTCGACCTCGGCTGGCTGCTGGCCACCTGGCCGCAGCACGGCGACGAGAGCGCGCAGCTGGCCGGGCCGCTGGGCACGGCCGGGGGCCTGCCGACGACGGACGAGCTGGTCGCCGCCTACGCCGAGCGCGCGGACGCCGTCGCCGGCCGCGACCTGTCGTCCATCACGTGGTACGCGGTGCTCGCCTGCTTCAAGCTCGGGATCGTCCTGGAGGGCACGCACGCGCGGGCGTTCGCCGGGAAGGCGCCGAAGGAGACCGGCGACCTGCTGCACGCCATCACGCTCGGGCTGTTCCGCCGCGCGCAGGCGTTCATCGCCTCCTGACCCGCGCCCCGGGCGCCCTCGCCGGACGCCCGCCCCCAGTAGTACTACCCGTCGTAGAACTACCCCTTGTAGAACTACGACGCGTCGTACTACGTTCGGTCGTACAGGTCACCGGCGACCGACCCCCTGGGAGTGGCGCATGTCCCTGACCGAACGGCGCGCTTCGACGGCCGAACAAGCCCTGAACGCCCTGGACGACCGGCTCGGCACCACCGGTTTCGCCCGCCGCGCCGCCCGCAAGGCGTTCCCCGACCACTGGTCCTTCCTCATCGGCGAGATCGCCCTCTACTCCTTTCTCGTCCTGCTCGCCTCCGGCGTCTTCCTGACCTTCTTCTTCAAGCCGAGCATGTCCGAGGTCGTCTACCACGGCTCCTACGCGCCGCTCCGCGGCGTCGAGATGAGCGAGGCGTACGCCTCGACGCTGCGCCTGAGCATGGACGTGCGCGGCGGCCTGCTCGTGCGGCAGGTCCACCACTGGTCCGCGCTGATCTTCCTTTCGGCGATCCTGGCGCACATGCTCCGGGTGTTCTTCACCGGCGCGTTCCGCAAGCCGCGCGAGCTGAACTGGCTGCTCGGCATCGTGCTGTTCACGCTGGCGATGGCCAACGGGTTCACCGGCTACTCGCTGCCGGACGACCTGCTGTCCGGCACCGGGCTGCGGCTGGTGCTCGGCGCCGCGCAGGCGATCCCGCTCGTCGGCAGCTACCTCGCGTTCTTCCTGCTCGGCGGGCAGTTCCCCGGCACCGACCTCATCCCGCGGCTCTACGTCGTGCACGTACTGCTGGTGCCGGGCCTGATGGCGGCGCTGGTGCCGCTGCACGCGATCGTGCTGCCGTGGGTGCAGAAGCACACCGACTTCCGGCGCGGCCGCAGCACCGAGCGGACCGTCGAGGGCAAGCCGTTCTACCCGGTCTTCATGGCCAAGACCACGGCGTTCGTCCTGTTCACCGCGGGCGTGACCGTGCTGCTGGCGGCCTTCCTGCAGATCAACCCGGTCTGGCAGTACGGCCCCTACTCCCCCAGCGCGATCAGCGCCGGGTCCCAGCCCGACTGGTACCTGGCGTTCGGGGACGGGGCGCTGCGGCTGATGCCGGGCTGGGACGTCACCGTCGCCGGGCACACCCTCTCCTTCGGCATCCTCGTCCCGCTGCTGGTCATCACCGTGTTCTTCACGGTGCTCGCGCTCTACCCGTTCATCGAGCGGCGCGCGACGGGCGACACGGCGTTCCACCATGTGCTCGACCGCCCGCGCGACGCCGCGACCCGGACGGGCCTGGGCGCCGCCGGGATCGTCTTCTACGGCGTGCTGTGGGCGGCGGCCGGCAACGACGTCATCGCCGACCGGTTCGACGTGTCGCTGTTCGCGACCACCTGGTTCTTCCGCGTCGCGCTCCTCGCCGGGCCGCCGCTGGCGTTCGCGGTGACGCGGCGGCTGTGCCTCGGCCTCCAGCGCCGGGACCTGCTGCTCCTGGAGCACGGCGTCGAGACCGGGATCATCGTCCGCTCCCCCTCCGGCGGGTTCAGCGAGCGGACCCGGCCCCTCCCGGCGGAGGCCGCGGAGCGGCTCCGGGCGAGGACCGCGGTTCCGGGGCCGTCCGGCGGGCCGCTGGCGCGGCTGTTCGCCGGCGGGGAGCTGGAGCGTTCCGAGGAGAAGGAGCACCGCCCGGTGCCGCGCTGATGCGATGATCACGGATGGGAGGTGCCGCGATGGAGATCCGCAGCGGCGGACCGGACGACGTACCCGTGATCATGGCGATGCTGGACGGCGCCGTCGCCTGGCTGGCGAGCAACGGGCGGACCGGCCAGTGGGGCGCCGAGCCCTGGTCGCGCGACCCGCGCCGGGTCGAGCGGATCACCGGCATCGCCCGCGACGACGAGATCCTGGTGGCGGAGGCGGACGGCCGCCCCGCCGGGGTCATGGCCGTCGCGCCGGGCCCGCCGTCCTACGTCGGCGCGGCCGACGAACCCGAGCTGTACATCACGCTGCTGGTGACCGACAGAACGTTCGCCGGCCGCGGCGTCGGCGCCGCCCTGATCGGCGAGGCGAGACGGCTGGCGCGGGCCCGGGGCGCAGGGCTGCTGCGCGTCGACTGCTACGGCGGCGGGGACGGGCGGCTCGTCGAGTACTACCGGCGCCAGGGGTTCGCGACGGTCGCCGAGTTCAAGGTGGGCGACTGGCCGGGGCAGGTGCTGTCGCAGCGCGTCGACGCCGCGGGCTGAGCCCCGCCCGCCTTGCGGATCGCGGCGGGCGGGGCGCAGTCTGGAAGGGACCGGCGGGACCGGGGCAGTCGGTGACGCCCTTACGCCGCACGGACGGCGACCGAGCCGCTCGCCCCGTCCCGCCGGTCTGCGCGGCCCTCCGGCACCGCCGGTCCTCGGGCGGGCCGCGCCTGGAGCGGGCCGGTCCTCAGGCGGACTGGCCGGTGAGCTCGCCCGCCGGGTCCTCCGGCGCGGCCAGCCTGTCGCCCGCGTCGGCGGTGTAGTCGTCGGGGCTCGTCTCGTCCGGCCCCGCCGGCACCTTGAACGCCCGGACGAGGGCCGTGACCGCGACCGCGACGACCATGTTCAGCACGAACGCGGTCAGCGCGATGTAGCCGGTGTGGCCGATGAACGGGATGTCGGCGAGCGGCGAACCGAAGTGGCTCTGCGTCGGCGACGCCTGGTCGTAGGCGGTGTAGGTGCCGTACGCCATGCCCGCGGCCCAGCCGGCGAGCAGGCCCCAGCGGTCCAGCCACCGCGTGTACAGGCCGATGCCGATGGCGGGGAACGTCTGCACGACCCAGATGCCGCCGAGCAGCTGCAGGTTGATCGCCAGCGACTTGTCGAAACCGAGCACGAACACCAGCGCGCCCAGCTTCACCAGCAGCGACACCAGCTGCGACACCCGGGTCTCCTCCTCGGGCGAGGCGTCCGGCCGGATGAAGGAGGTGTAGACGTTGCGGGTGAACAGGTTGGACGCGGCGATCGACATGATCGCGGCGGGCACCAGCGCGCCGACGCCGATCGCGGCGAACGCGACGCCGGCGAACCAGTCGGGGAAGACCTGGTCGAACAGCTCCGGGACCGCCAGCTGCGGGTTGCCGGCGTGCTTCACGGCGGCGACCACGCCGGGGTGGGCGAGCGCCATGTAGCCGAGCAGCGCGAGCAGCCCGAGCAGCAGCGAGTACGCGGGCAGCAGCGCCGCGTTCCGGCGGATCACGTCGCGGCGCCCGGCGGCGAGCGCGCCGGTCACGCTGTGCGGGTAGATGAACAGCGCGAGCGACGAGCCGAGCGCCAGCGTCCCGTACGCCCAGTGCGTCATGTCATTGGTGAACAGCGAGCCGGCGGGCTTGCCCGTCGCCGGGTTCGGCTTGGCGAGCGCGGCGGCGGACTTGTCGAAGATGCCGTCCCAGCCGCCGAGCCTGGTCGGGATGTAGACGATCGCGACGATGATGACGAGGTAGATCAGCGCGTCCTTGACGAACGAGATCAGCGCCGGCGCCCGCAGCCCCGAGGTGTAGGTGTAGGCGGCCAGCAGCGCGAACGCGATGAACAGCGGCAGGTCCTTCGCCCAGCCGGACCCGGACACGCCCATCACCGTCAGGACGGCCTGGATGCCGACGAGTTGGAGCGCGATGTACGGCATCATCGCCAGGATCCCGGTGAGGGCGATGGCGAGCCCCAGCGACCGGGAGCCGTACCGGCCGCGGACGAAGTCGGCCGCGGTCACGTAGCCGTGCCGCTGCGCGACCGACCACAGCCGCGGGCCGATCAGGAACACGATCGGGTACGCGATCGCGCCGTAGGGCACCGACCAGAAGCCCATCGCGCCGCCCGCGAACACCGCCGACGGCACGGCGATGAACGTGTAGGCGCTGTAGAGGTCGCCGCCGAGCAGGAACCAGGTGACGAACGTGCCGAAGCTGCGGCCGCCGAGGCCCCACTCGTCCAGGTGCATGATGGTCTGGCCGCGCCGCCAGCGCGCGGCCGCGAAGCCGACCACCGTCACCACCGCGAAGAAGACGATGAAGATGGTCAGCTCGACGCCGTTGACGTCCTTCACTTCGCCTCACCCCGCTTGCGGGTGAGCAGGTGCGCGCTTGCGATGCAGACGGCCGTGAGCACCACCCACAGCAACTGCCACCAGTAGAAGAACGGGAAGCCGGCCACGTGCGGGCCGTCCTTGGCGTAGGTCGGCACGGCGAGGTAGACGGCGAAGGGGACGACCAGCAGGACGCCCGCCACCGCCTTCCGTGCGAGGGACGGGCTGGGAGGGGGTGGAGAGGCGGGGGACGTATCACTCACGGATGACCTCCATGGGCCGGGGGAACGAGCGGCCGGGGCGATTCTCGCCCCCGCAATATTGCGATCTTCGAACCGCCGGCACCAGTCCCCGGGGCCATTTGTTGACCAAGTCGAGCCCTGTGTCGTTTTCCCGCCAGCGGAACGGTCCACGTGCACGGCATCCTCGGCTCATGGACGAAGCCCGCAAGGACCGGACGAGCACCGGCCCGACCCGCCGCCCGTTCCGCTTCGGCGTGGTCGGCGAGTCGGTCCGCTCCGGCGCGGACCTGCACGCGACGGCGCGGCGCGCGGAGGACCTCGGGTACTCCACGCTGATCCTGCGCGACCACTTCGTGGCCGAGCCGTTCGGCGACCAGCTCGCCCCGATGGTCGCGCTGGCGTCGGCCGCCGCCGCGACGAGCACGCTGCGGGTCGGCACGATGGTGCTCTGCAACGACTACCGGCACCCGGTGATGCTCGCGAAGGAGGCGGCCACGCTCGACCACCTGTCGGGCGGCCGCTTCGAGCTGGGCCTCGGCGCGGGCTGGCTCCGCGAGGAGTACGAGGCCGCCGGGATGCCCTTCGACGCCGCGGGAGTGCGGGTCGGCCGCATGGAGGAGTCGCTGCGGATCCTGCGGGGCCTGCTGTCCGGCGAGAAGACGAGCTTCACCGGCGAGCACTACCGGATCGACGGCCTGACGGTGTTCCCGCGCCCGGAGCGCCGCCCGCCGCTCGTGGTCGGCGCGGGCAGCCGGCGGATGCTCGGCATCGCGGGACGGCTCGCCGACACCGTCGGGATCCTGCCCCGCGCCCTCCCGGACGGGACGATCTCCGAGGAGATCGGCGAACGGCTCCCGGAGACCATCGAGCGCAAGGTCGGCTGGGTCCGGGAGGCCGCCGCCGGGCGCGACGTCGAGCTGAGCATGATGGTCACGCCCACCTTCGGCCCCGATCCGCGCCGCGCCGCCGCGAAGGTCGCGGTCACCCGCGGCTGGGGCACCGCGTCCACCGACCTGGTGCTGGAGATGCCGTCGCAGTTCGTCGGGCCGCCCGAGCACATCGCCGAGCAGATGCTCGCCCGCCGCGACCGCTACGGCTTCACCTACTACCAGGTGTCCGACGAGGCGATGGACGCCTTCGCGCCCGTCATCGCGCACCTGTCCTGACGCACGCCGCGCGGACGTGACCGGTCCGGACGAGGCCGGGGCCGCAGTGGAGGCCGCCGCCCTGCGCATCGTCGTCACCAACGCCGGGACCTACCCGCCGATCCCGTTCGAGAAGACGACGCTGGCACGCACCACGACCGCCGCGCGGACGGCGGCTTCGGCCGCGTCCGGGAGCTGCGGGTGGTCCGGCGACCGAGGAGCCGCGCGACCTGCTCTCGACGCTGCTATACGTGGTCGACGAGGGCAGCGGGTTCCTCACCGGGCAGAGCATCAACGTCGACGGCGGCTCCGCGAAGCACCGACCGCCGGGGAGGCAGGACATGAGGCCGATCGAGGCGCTGCTGGAAATCGCCCGCGACGAGGGCGTCACGCGAATCTTCGGCAATCCCGGCACGACCGAGCTGCCGCTGATGGACGCGCTCGCGGCGGCGCCGGACCTGCGGTACGTGCTGGGGCTGCAGGAGGCGTCGGTGGTGGCGATGGCCGACGGGTACGCGCGGGCGGCGCGCCGTACCTCGATGGTCAGCCTGCACGTCGCGGCGGGCGTCGCGAACGGGCTGATCGGGATGCTGAACGCGCTGCGGTCGCGGACGCCGATGGTGGTCGTCGCGGGGCAGCAGGACCGGCGGCACCTCGTCCAGGACCCGATGCTGTCGGGCGACCTGGTGGGGCTGGCGTCGGCGGCGACCAAGAGCGCGGTCGAGGTGCAGCACGCCCGGGACCTGCCGGTGCTGCTGCGGCGGGCGTTCGCGCTGGCGGCGCGTCCACCGGCGGGACCGGTTCTGCTGTCGGTCCCGATGGACCTGCTGGAGGAGGACGGCGACGTCGCGGTCCCGGCGCGCTCGCCGGTGACCGGCCCGGGACCGGCGGACGTCGCGGACGCGGCGGCGCTGCTCGCGGCGGCGGAGCGTCCGGTCGTGATCGCCGGCGACGGGGTGGGGCGCGCGGGCGCCGTCGCGGAGCTGGTCGCGGTCGCCGAACGGATCGGCGCGGCCGTGCACCACCAGCCGATGAACGACGGCGTCGACTTCCCCACCGGCCACCCGCTGTACGCGGGGATGCTGCCGCCGCGCAACGCGGTGATCCGGGAGACGCTCGCCGCGCACGACGCGGCGCTGATCGCCGGGTGCCACGCGTTCATGCCGCACCACTACACGCCGGGGCCGGCGGTCCCGGACGGGCTGGCGATCGTGCAGATCGACGAGGACCCGGCGGAGATCGGCCGCAACTTCGCGGTCCGGCACGGCCTGACCGGCGACCTTCCGGGGACGCTGGCCGCGCTCGCCGCCGCGCTGGACGGGCGGGTGCCGGACGCGAAGGAGCGGACCGAGCGGCTCGGCGCGGCGCACGCCCGTGCCCGCGCGGAGACGGAGGAGCGGGCGCTTGCCGCCTACGGTCCGGCGCCGATGGATCCGGGCGCCGCCGCGCACGCGGTCGCGGCCGGGCTGCCGGACGGCGCGGTCGTGGTCGAGGAGGCGATCACGACCGGGCTGAGGCTGCGCGCGGTGCTGCGGCAGGACCGGCCCGGCTCGTACGTGCACACGGTCGGCGGCGGGCTCGGCTGGGGCATCGGCGCCGCGGTCGGCACCCGGATGGCGTGCGGCGACCGCCCGGTGGTCGCGGTCCTCGGCGACGGCTGCGCGATGTTCGGCGTGCAGGGGCTGTGGAGCGCCGCCCGCTACCGGGTTCCGGTCGCGTTCGTCGTGATGAACAACGGCGAGTACCGCACGCTCAAGGAGACCCTCGACGAGGGCGGCGGCGCGTCCGCCGAGCAGGGCCGCTACATCGGCATGGACCTCGCCCCTCCGGCGCTGGACTGGCAGGCCGCGGGGCGGCTGTTCGGCATCGCCGCGGTGCGCGCCGGTTCGGCGGCGGAGCTGGCCGAGGCGGTCGCGTCGGTGCGGGACCTGGACGCACCGCTGCTGATCGAGGCCCCGGTCACCGGGCACGCCCCGCTGTCCGGCGCGGGGCCCCGGTGAGCGGCGGGCCGCGCGAGTCCGCCGTCGCCGCGGTTAAGAGTCTCCTGAGCGGCGTCTAAGCGTCCTCTCACCCTCCGCTCATCATCGGTGGCCCACAGTGGTGCCCGGACCGACCGAGGGAGCGCGGATGACGGAGGCGGGCGCGGGGGCGCCGCGGATACTGGTGGCCGACGACGACCCGGCGGTGCGGTCGGCGCTGGAGCGCGTGCTGCGCTTCAACGGCTACGAGGTGGAGCTCGCGGCGGACGGGCTGGAGACGCTGGAGGCGATCGACCGGGCCGCCCCGGACGCGGTCGTGCTGGACTGGATGATGCCGAACCTGGACGGGATCGGCACGTGCCGGATGCTGCGCGGACGCGGCGACGACCTGCCGGTGCTGCTGCTGACCGCGCGGGACGAGCTGGACGACCGCGTCGCCGGGCTCGACGCGGGCGCCGACGACTACATCGCCAAGCCGTTCGAGCTGGAGGAGCTGACGGCGCGGCTGCGCGCGCTGCTGCGCCGCTCCCGCGGGTTCGGGGCGGAGCCCGGCGGCGACGAGGTGCTGCGGTTCGCGGACCTCGTGATGAACGTCGACACGCGGGAGGTGCGGCGCGGCGGGCGGCCGCTGCACCTGACCCGCACCGAGTTCGACCTGCTGGAGCTGCTGATGCGGCGGCCGCGGCGGGTGCTGGAGCGGGCCCGGATCCACGAGGAGGTGTGGGGGTTCGACTTCGGCCGCTCGTCGAACTCGCTGCACGTCTACATCGGCTACCTGCGCCGCAAGACCGAGGAACACGGCGGGCCGCGGCTGATCCACACGGTGCGGGGCGTCGGCTACGCGCTGCGGGAGGGGCCGGTATGAGGGTCCGGTGGCGGTCGCGGTGGCAGGGGCCGTCGCTGCGGGCGCGGGTGGCGCTGCTGGCCGCCGGGACGGTCATCGCCGCGATCGTGGCGACGTCGGTGGTGTCGTTCACGATGTTCACCGGGCGGCTGCGCAAGGAGATCGACCAGAACCTCATCGGGCAGGCGCGGACGCTCGCCGACAACGTCAACGGCCGGCCCGGCGACCGGCACGACGGCGACCTGCTGGCGGCGCTGGATATGAGCGTCGCGACGGTCCGGGACGGGCGGGCGGTCTCGCCGCCGGGCACCCGGACGCCGCCGCCGGTCGACCTGGCCGCGGTGCGGAGGGTCTCCACGGCGGGCGGGCCGCCGTTCGTGCTGGCGGACGGCGAGTCGGGCGGCGTGCACATGCGGGTCATCACCGTCCGGGCGCAGGACGGGACCGTGATCGTGCTCGTGCTCGGCCGCTCGCTGACGATGGTCGACGAGACCGTCACCGGCTTCCAGTACATGACGATCATGGTCGGCGCGGGCGCGGCGGTGCTGGCGGCCGGCGCGGGCATCGCGGTCGCGGGCGCCGGGCTGCAGCCGGTGCGGCGGCTCACCCGCGCGGTCGCCGCGATCGCCCGCACCCAGGACCTGAACACCGAGCCGATCCGGGTGTCGGGCGACGACGAGATCAGCCGGCTGGCGGGGAGCTTCAACGCGATGCTCGCCGCGCTGAACCGGTCCCGGGAGCGGCAGCGGCGGCTCGTCGCCGACGCCGGGCACGAGCTGCGCACGCCGCTGACCAGCCTGCGCACCAACATCGACCTGCTGATCCAGTCGCGCGCCCATCCCGAGCGGACGCTGCCGCACGGCAGCATGGACGCGCTCCTCGGCGACGTGAGGGCGCAGCTGCGGGAGCTGACGAACCTCGTCGGGGACCTGGTCGAGCTGGCCCGCGACGACGAGCAGGCCGCGGTGCGCACCGAGGTCCGGCTGGACCGGGTCGTCCCGCTCGCGGTCGAGCGGGTCCGGCTGCGGGCGCCGGCGGCGACGTTCGAGACGCGGCTGGAGCCGTGGCTGGTGCGCGGCTCGGAGCCGGCGCTCGTCCGCGCGGTGACGAACCTGCTGGACAACGCGGTGAAGTTCAGCCCGCCGGACGGCACCGTCCGGATCGCCCTGCGGGACGGAGAGCTGCTGGTCGCCGACGACGGGCCGGGGATCCCCGAGGCGACGCTCCCCTACGTCTTCGAGCGCTTCTACCGCGCGCCCGAGGCCCGCGCGCTGCCGGGCTCCGGGCTCGGGCTGGCGATCGTCCGGCACACCGCCGAGCAGCACGGCGGCAGTGTGTCGGCGTCCAACCGGCCCGAGGGCGGCGCGCTCATGCGCCTGCGCCTTCCTGGGACGCCGCAAGCGTCCGCGAACCCGCCGGGCCGATCGGCACGATCCGGTCCGCCTTCGGCGCCAGGCGCAGGTCGTGGGTGATGAGGATGGTGGTCCGGCCGGCCATCAGCCGGCGCAGCGGGCCGAGGACGTTGCGGGCCGTCCGGGCGTCCAGGCCGGTGGTGGGCTCGTCGAGCACCAGCACCGGCGCGTCCCGCACCATCGCGCGGGCGATCCCGATCCGCTGCCGCTGTCCGCCCGACAGCAGCCGCCCCCGCTGCCCGATCTCGGTGTCGTAGCCGTCCGGCAGCGCGGTGACGAAGTCGTGGGCGTCGGCGGCGACCGCCGCGGCGACGATCTCCGCCTCCGTCGCGCCGGGCCGTCCGTAGGCGATGTTGTCGCGGACGGTGCCGGAGAACATCAGCGTCTCCTGCTGAAGCACGGTGACGGTGTCGCGGAGCGCGGCCAGCGACAGCTCCGGCAGCGGGACGCCGTCCAGCCGGATCCCGCCGGAGTCGGGCTCGTAGAAGCGCAGCAGCAGTTTGGTGACCGTCGACTTCCCGGCGCCGCTCGGCCCGGCCAGCAGCACCAGCTCGCCGGGGCCGGCCTGGAAGGTGAGGTCCTCGATGACGGGCCGGTCGGCACCCGGATAGCGGAACGTGACGTGGTCGAAGGCGACGCGCCCGCGCCGCGCGATCAGGGTGCGCGCCGCCGGAGGCTCGGCGACCGCGGGACGGGTCCGCAGCACCTCCTGGACGCGGTCGGCGCCCGCCGCCGCCTCCGACGCGGTGAGCGCCAGCTCGCCGAGGCTCTGCACGTTCGGGTACAGGTAGCCGAGGTAGGCGGCGAAGGACAGCAGCCCGCCGAGCGTGATCCGGTGCTCCTGCAGTTCCCATGCGCCGACGCCGAGCACGACCAGCACGCAGACCGTCTCCACGACCTCGACCAGCGGCCCGTACAGGCTGGACAGCCGGGTCTCGGCCATCTTCGCCGCCAGCCAGGCGCGTCCCTCGTCGTGCAGCCGCCGCGCCTGCGCCTCCTGCCGGTTGTACGCCTGGACGAGCGGCTGGTTCGACAGGCTCTCCTCGACGGTGCCGGCCATCGCGCCGTTGCTGAGCCGCTCCCGCCCGGCCGCCACCCGGAACCGTCCGGAGAACCCCCGTGTCACCAGCAGGAAGACCGGGACGAGCGCGCACGCGACCAGCGCCAGGTCCCACCGGACGGCGAACGCGGCGGCCGCGAAGAACACCGCGCCGACCACCGCCGTCACCAGCCGGACCAGCCCGGACGCGACCAGTTCCTCGATCGCCTCGATGTCGTCGGTCAGCCGGGCCATCAGGTCCCCGAGCCGCCCCCGGTCGAAGAACTCCGGCGACAGCGTCTGGACGTGCGCGAACACCCGGTCGCGCAGCCGCAGCAGGAACCGCTCGCCCGCGAGCGTCGTCGCGTAGTCGCCGGCGAACGTCATCAGCGCGGCCGCCAGCGCGATGCCGAGCCACTCGGCGGCCGGCGTCCAGAAGGCGGCCAGGTCGCGGGCGGCCAGCGCCCGGTCGGTGATGACGCCGAACAGCCGGATCGCCGCGACCTCGCAGGCCGCCGCGGCGACGGCGAGCGCGCCGCCGAGCAGCAGCAGCCGCCGGTCGCCGCGCATCAGCGGCCAGAAATGCCGGAAAGTCGTGCGCACCGACACGACGGGCGCGGCCTCCGGCAGAGATGTGCGGGCCACGTCCCCTCCTATCACTCCCGCGCGTTCCCGCGCATGAAAAGGGACGGGAGCCGGCGGGGCGAGTCCGCTCTCTCCCCCGCCGGCTCCCGCCCGGCTCGACCGCCGCCGGTTACTTGGCGTGCGGCCGCCGGACGGGCTTGCGGCGGTGCTTCTTCGGCGGGACCGGCTTGGCCGGGCGCTTGCGGGGCTTCGGAGCGATCTTCTTGAAGCTCATGCGGGCTTCCCTTCATTTTTCCCTCGCCGCTTCCGCGGCCTTGCAGAAATGAACTTACCGGCCCGATCCGATGACAATTCATAGACCGAACTGAAATGCAGCGAAGAGAAATATAAGAGAATGCTAAGCGCCATTCCGGGACGCCGAAGGCCCCCGGCGCGAGCGCGCCGGGGGC
>NZ_JBEYYT010000228.1:0-14813 GCF_040645715.1 Spirillospora sp. NPDC046719
GATCGAGGCGGCCGAGCTGCTGATCGACCAGGTGGTGTCCGCGCTGGACGCCGGAGAAGGCCGCCCGCGCGCGTTCGAGAACGCCAACCGCGCCTCCTACGCGGCGTCCCTGCTGGTGGAGGCCGTCAACGCGCTCATGAAGTCGGCGGGCACCGCCGCGCAGGACCGGAGCGACCCGCTGCAGCGGTGCTGGCGGGACGTCACCGTCGGCTGCTCGCACGCCGCGCTGCGCCCCGAGCGCGCCGCGCCCGGCTTCGTCGAGGCGCTCGCGGCGCGGACCTGACCCGCTCCCGGGGGCGCGACCGCCCCCGCGGGCGGAACCGACCGGAAAGGAGACGACGATGGAATACGGAGTGGCACTGCCCACCATGGTCCGCGGCGTCGAGGGCCGCGACCTGCTGGACTGGGCGCACCGCGCCGAGGCCGCCGGGTTCGCCGACCTCGCGGTGCTCGACCGGCTGGTGTACGGCAACGACGAGCCGCTGGTCGCGCTGGCCGCGGCGGCGGCCGTGACCGAACGGATCAGGCTGACGACCGGGATCCTCATCGCCCCGTACCGGAGCAACACCGCGCTGGTCGCCAAGCAGGCCGCGTCCGTCCACCACCTGTCGGGCGGCCGGCTCTCGCTCGGCGTCGCGGCGGGCGCGCGGCCGGACGACTACGCCGCGTCCGGCGCCGAGTTCGGCGACCGCGGCCGCCGCCTCGACGCGATGCTCGCCGAGATGCGCAAGATCTGGGCGGGCGGCGACATCGGCCCCGAGCCGCCCGGCGGCGACCCCGAGATCCTCGTCGGCGGCCGGGCCCCGTCCGCGCTGCGGCGCGCCGTCGCGCACGGCGACGGCTACTTCGCCGCCGCGGGGCCGCCGCAGACGTTCGCCGAACGGGCCGCCGAGGTCCGCCGCCGCTGGCAGGAGGCCGGACGCCCCGGGAGCCCGCGCGTGGTCGCGCAGGCGTACTACGCCCTCGGCCCCGGCGCGGACGCCGCCGTCCGCGAGCACCTCGGCGACTACTACTCCTTCGCCGGGAGGCTCGCCGACATGATGATCAAGGGGGCGCCGACCACCCCGGAGCGGCTGCGCGAGACCGCCGGCGCCTTCGCCGAGGCCGGCTGCGACGAGCTCGTGCTGGTGCCCTGCGCGTCCGGGCCCGAGCAGCTGGACCTGCTGGCCGAGACCCTCGAGGAGGCCGCCTGATGTCCCGCAGAAGGACCGTCATCACCGGGATCGGCGTGGTCGCACCCGGCGGGATCGGCACCGGCCCGTTCTGGGAGCTGGTCACCTCCGGCCGGACCGCGACCCGCCGGATCACCCAGTTCGACCCGTCCGAGCACCGCTGCCAGGTCGCCGCCGAGTGCGACTTCGACCCGGCGGCCGCCGGGCTCGCCCCGCAGGAGATCCGGCGCAACGACCGGTTCGTCCAGCTCGCCAAGGTGGCCGCGCGGGAGGCCATGGACGACAGCGGCCTCCGCGTGGACGGGGAACTCGCCGAGCGCACCGGCGTCGCGATGGGCAGCGCCGTCGCCGGGACCAAGAGCATGGAGGCCGAGTACGTCGTGCTCAGCGACGGCGGCGCGCACTGGAAGGTCGACCCGGCCTACGTCAGCCCGCACATGTACGACTACTTCCTGCCCAGCTCGGTCGCCGCGGAGGTCGCGCTGACCACGGGCGCGCGCGGGCCGGCCACGGTCGTCTCGACGGGCTGCACCTCCGGCATCGACGCGGTGGCGCACGCCGCCGAGGTGATCCGGGACGGGGCGGCCGACGTGGTCGTCACCGGCGGCAGCGACGCCCCGATCTCGCCGATCACCGTGACCTGCTTCGACGTGATCAAGGCGCAGTCGGTCTACAACGACGACCCGGAGCACGCCTGCCGCCCGTTCGACCGCACCCGCCGCGGGCTGATCCTCGGCGAGGGCTCCGCCGTGCTCGTGCTGGAGGAGTACGAGCACGCGCGGCGCCGCGGCGCGCGGATCTACGCCGAGCTCGCGGGCGCCGCGTCCCGCTGCAACGCCTACCACATGACCGGTCTCAAGCCGGACGGCCGGGAGATGGCGGAGGCGATCACCACCGCGCTGGCCGAGGCGCGGATGGACCCCGAGGACGTCGACTACGTGAACGCGCACGGCTCGGGCACCAAGCAGAACGACCGGCACGAGACCGCCGCGTTCAAGCGCGCGCTCGGCGAGCGCGCCCGCGGCGTGCCCGTCAGCGGCATCAAGGCGGCGGTCGGGCACTCGCTCGGCGCGATCGGGTCCATCGAGATCGCCGCGTGCGCGCTCGCGATGGAGCACGGCGTGGTGCCGCCCACCGCCAACCTGCGCGAGTCCGACCCCGAATGCGACCTGGACTACGTCCCGCTCGAGGCGCGCGAGCACCGCGTGCGCGGGGCGCTGACCGTCGGCAGCGGGTTCGGCGGGTTCCAGAGCGCGATGGTGTTCTGCGATCCGGAGAGCGCCTCGGAAGGGAGGAGCGCATGAGCGGCCAGGCGGTGGTGACCGGCCTCGGCGTGACCGCGCCGAACGGGATCGGCGCCCACGAGTACTGGGAGGCCGTCCGGGACGGCCGGAGCGGCATCGGCGCGATCACCAGGTTCGACGCGTCCGGCTACCCGGTGGCGGTGGCGGGGGAGATCCCCGAGTGCCCCGCCGAACGGGAGCTGCCGGAACGGCTCCTGCCGCAGAGCGACCGGGTGACCCGGCTCGCGCTCGTCGCCGCCGGCGAGGCGCTGCGGGACGCGGCGATCAAGCCGGGCGACATGCCCGAGTACAAGATGGGCGTCGTCACGGCGAGCACGTCCGGCGGCCTGGAGTTCGGGCAGCGCGAGCTGCAGAAGCTGTGGGGGAGCGGCTGGCGGGACGTGAGCGCGTACATGTCGTTCGCCTGGTACTACGCGGTGCACACCGGCCAGATCTCCATCCACAACGGCATGCGCGGGCCCGGCGGGGTGCTCGCCTCCGAGCAGTCCGGCGGGCTCGACACGCTGGCGTTCGCCCGCCGGAAGATCCGCAGCGGCACGGCGATGATGGTGGCGGGCGGCGTCGACGGGACGCTCTGCCCGTACGGCGTCGCGATCCAGACCGCGAGCCGGGAGCTCAGCTCGCGCGCCGACCCCGCGACGGCCTACCTGCCGTTCGACGCCGACGCCGACGGCTGCGTCCCCGGCGAGGGCGGCGCCGTCCTCACCGTCGAGGACCGCGCCGACGCCGAGGAGCGCGGGGCCCCGCAGATCTACGGCGTGATCGCCGGGCACGGCGCCGCGTTCGACCCGGAGCCCGGCTGCGCCGACGGCCTGTACCGGGCGGCGCGGGTCGCGCTCGACGACGCGGGGCTGCCCGCCTCGGCGGTCGACGTGGTGTTCGCCGACGCGGCGGGCCGCCGCGACCTCGACGACGGCGAGGCGGTGGCGCTGACCCGGCTGTTCGGGCCGCGCGCCGTCCCGGTCACGGCGCCGAAGTCGATGACGGGACGGCTGCTGTCCGGCGGCGCGGCCCTGGACCTGGCGACCGCGCTGCTGGCGCTGCGCGACGGGGTGGTCCCGCCGACCGTCGGCACCCGTCCGGACCGCGCCGACGACCGCCTCGACCTGGTCGTGGACGAGCCGAGGCCCGCCGCGATAAGCACGGCGCTCGTCCTCGCCCGCGGCCGCGGCGGGTTCGCGTCGGCGGCCGTGCTCACCGCGCCGTAGCTGCCGCCTTCCCAGCCGAGGAGCCCGCATGTCCGACATCAGCCCGTACCGGGTCGCGATCCTCGAGTCCGAGGTCGACGACCTGCGCCGCCGGCTGCGCGCCACCCGGTGGGCGCCCGACCCGCCCGGCACCGGCTGGTCGCGCGGCGTTCCCACCGCCTACCTGCGGAGCCTCGCCGGGTACTGGGCCGACGGGTACGACTGGCGGCGGCACGAGGCGGAGCTGAACGCCCACCCGCAGTTCGTCACCGAGATCGACGGGACCCGCGTGCACTTCCTGCACGAGCGCTCCCCGAACCCCGGCGCCGTCCCGCTGGTGCTGCTGCACGGATGGCCGGGGTCCGTCGCTGACTTCCACGCCCTGATCGGCGCCCTCCGGGACGACTTCCACCTGGTGGCGCCGTCCCTGCCCGGCTTCGGGTTCTCCGGCCCGCCGCCGGGACCGGGATGGACCGACGGCCGGACCGCCAAGGCGCTGAACGTGCTGATGAGCCGGCTCGGATATCCCGAGTACGGGGTGCACGGGGGCGACGTCGGCGCGTTCGTGGCCCCGCTGATGGGCCGGGACGCCCCGGACCGCGTCCGCGGCGTCCACGTCAACGCCCTGGTCACGGTGCCCGGCGAGGACGAGGACATCGATGCGCTGGACGACGCGGACCGCGAGAGGTTCGAGGCGCTCCAGCGGTGGCAGCGGAACGAGGGTGCCTACCTGCGCGTCCAGGGCACCAGCCCGCAGACGCTCGCGCACGCCCACCACGACTCGCCCGCCGGGCTGCTCGCCTGGTTCGCCGAGCGGTACCGCGACCTGACCGGGACCGCCGACCTGCCGGACGACGCCGTCGGCAGGGACGCCGTCCTCACCGACGTCAGCGTCTACTGGTTCACCGGCACGGCGGGCTCGGCGGCGCACAGCTACTACGAGCGCTTCCACGACGAGGCGCGATGGGAGCACGGCGGCCGCTCCCCGGTGCCCACGGCGGTGGCCGTCTTCCCCACCGACCACGCCATCCGCCCGTTCGCCGAGCGCGCGAACACGATCGCCCGGTGGACGGAGTTCGAGCGGGGCGGCCACTTCCCCGCGCTGGAGGCCCCGGACCTGCTGGCCGCCGACCTCCGCGCGTTCTTCCTCGACCAGATCTTCGGGAGACCACGATGACCGAGCCGCACCTGCAACGGCTGGCCGACGGCGTGCACGCCTACGTGCAGCCCGACGGCGGATGGTGCCTGAACAACGCCGGCGTCATCGCGTCCGGCGACACCACGATCGTGGTGGACACCGCCGCGACCATGAAGCGCGCGCTGGCCCTGAAGGACGCGGTCCGCGAGGTCGCGCCCGCGCCGCCGCGCCTCGTCGTGAACACCCACTTCCACGGCGACCACACGTTCGGCAACTGCGTCTTCGCCCCGGAGGCCGTCGTGGTGGCGCACGAGGGGACGCGCGAGGAGGCGATCCTCGCGGACCTGCACCTGAGCGGCCTCTGGCCGGACGTCGACTGGGGAGACATCCGGCTCGAACCGCCGGCGCTCACCTACGAGCGGCGGATGACGCTGCACGCCGGCGACCTGCGCGCCGAGCTGTTCCGGCTCGGTCCCGCGCACACACGGGACGACACCGTCGTCTGGCTGCCGGACCAGCGCATCCTGTTCGCCGGGGACCTCGTCATGTCCGGCGTCACGCCGTTCTGCATGATGGGCTCGGTCGAGGGCTCCCTCCGCGCGATCGGGCGGCTGCGCGAGCTGGACCCGGCCGTCATCGTCCCCGGGCACGGGCCCGTCGGCGGACCCGAGCTGCTGGAGGAGGCGGAGCGCTACCTGCGCTGGGTGCGCGATGAGGCCCGGCAGGGGCTCGCCGAAGGGCTGCAGCCCTTGGAGATCGCGCGCCGCGCCGAGCCGGACGGCCGGCTCCTCGACCCCGAACGGCTCGTCCCGAACCTGCGGCGCGCCTGCGCCGAGGAGCGCGGCGCCCCGCCGGGCGAGCGGATGGACGTCGCGGCGATGTTCGGCGAAATGATCACCTACCACGGCGGGCCGCTGCCCTGCCGGGCCTGATCCGGAGGAGACCGTGCGCAAGATCCTGATCGCGAACCGGGGCGAGATCGCGGTCCGCGTCGTGCGGGCGTGCCGCGACGCCGGGCTGGCCAGCGTCGCCGTGTACGCCGACCCCGACGTGGACGCGCCGCACGCGCGGATGGCCGACGAGGCGTACGCGCTCGGCGGCGCCGCCCCCGCGGAGACCTACCTGGACATCGGCAAGCTGCTCAAGGCCGCGGCGGACGCGGGCGCCGACGCGGTGCACCCCGGCTACGGGTTCCTCTCCGAGAGCGCCGAGTTCGCGCGGGCGGTCATCGACGAGGGCCTGACGTGGATCGGCCCGCCCCCGTCCGCGATCGAGCTGCTCGGCGACAAGGTGCGGGCCCGCCACGTCGCCCGCGAGCAGGGCGCCCCGCTGGCCCCCGGCACCGCGGAGCCGGTGTCCGGCGCCGGCGAGGCCGTGGCGTTCGGACGCGAGCACGGCCTGCCGGTGGCGATCAAGGCCGCGTTCGGCGGCGGGGGCCGGGGCCTCAAGGTGGCCCGCTCCCTCGACGAGATCCCCGAGCGGTTCGAGTCGGCCGTCCGGGAGGCCGAGGCGGCGTTCGGGCGCGGCGAGTGCTTCGTCGAGCGCTACCTCGACCGCCCCCGGCACGTCGAGACGCAGTGCCTGGCGGACCGGCATGGGGGCGTCGTGGTGGTGTCGACCCGCGACTGCACCCTGCAACGCCGCCACCAGAAGCTCGTGGAGGAGGCCCCCGCGCCCTTCCTCACCGAGGACCAGCGGCGGACGCTGTACGAGTCGTCGAAGAAGATCCTGCGGGCCGCCGGGTACGCGGGCGCGGGCACCTGCGAGTTCCTCGTCGCCGCCGACGGCACGGTGTCGTTCCTGGAGGTCAACACCCGGCTGCAGGTCGAGCACCCCGTCACCGAGGAGGTGACCGGCATCGACCTGGTCAGGGAGATGTTCCGCATCGCCGGCGGCGAACCGCTCGGCTACGGCGACCCCGAACCGCGCGGCCACGCGATCGAGTTCCGGATCAACGCCGAGGACCCGGGCCGCGGCTTCATGCCCGCGACCGGCACGCTCACGGCATGGCGCCCTCCCTCCGGCCCGGGAGTGCGGATGGACGGCGGCTACACCGAGGGCCAGGAGGTCCCGGGCCAGTTCGACTCCATGCTCGGCAAGCTCATCGTCACCGGCGCCACCCGCGACATCGCCCTGCAACGGGCCCGCCGCGCCCTGGCGGAGTTCGAGGTCGCCGGGGTCCCGACCGTCCTGCCGTTCCACCGCGCGGTCGTCGAGGAGAGGGCCTTCACCGGCGAGCCCTTCGACGTCCACACGGCCTGGATCGAGTCCGGCGGCGCCCCCGCGATCCCGCCTCAATCGGACCCCTCGACCGACGCCGCGTCCTCTGACCGCCGGGCCGTCACCGTCGAGGTGGACGGCAAGCGCGTCGAGGTCGTCCTTCATTCGTCCACCGAACCCTCCGAAGCCTCAGCGCCGGCGCCGTCCCGGTCCAGGCCCCGCAGAGCCAAGGCCAAGGAGGACGGCGGCGACGCCCTGATCTGCCCCCTGCAGGCCACCGTGGTCAAGGTCCTCGCCGAAGAGGGCGATACGGTCGCCGCCGGCGACACCATCGCCGTGGTCGAGGCGATGAAGATGGAGCAACCCCTCACCGCCCACAAATCGGGCACGGTCTCCGCTCTCGACGTCCGGCCCGGCCGCCCGGTGGCCACCGGCACCCGTATCTGCCTGATCACCTGACCCGGCTCCCTCGCCGTCGCGCCTGCTCATGGACCTGCGGGGCCGGGGTATTGGGGAAGCATGGGGGACGCGACAGGCGGAGACGACGGGTTCGACGCGGACGCGGCGCCGCACGCGCACGATGCGGGCGACGACCGCATCCCTATCGACGCGCCGGCCGCCGAGCATGACCCGTCGCGGGCCGCGCAGGTCGAGGACCTGGCGCGCGCGGCGATGGCGCTCGACGAGTTCGCGATGAACGAGGCCGTGCGATCGGCTCTGCGGCAGGACGGCGTCGCGGCGGCATGGGACCAGGTGCTGGTGCCGGTGCTGGTCGGCATCGGGCGCAAGCACGCGGCGACCGGCCGGTACGTGGAGGTCGAGCATCTGCTGTCGGCGGTGGTGTCGCGCAGCCTGGTGGAGGTGGCACCGCCCGAGACCGACTTCCCGGGCTGGCAGGGCCGCGGCCCCGTCCTGCTGGCGTGCGCTCCGGAAGAGCAGCACAGCCTGCCGCTCCTCGCGCTGGCCGCCGCGCTGTCGGAGGCCGGCGCGGCGAGGCTCATGCTGGGTGCGCGGGTACCGCCATCGGCGCTGTCCGCCGCGATCGAGCGGGCCCGGGCGCACTCGGTGTTCGTCTGGTCGCAGACCGCCGAGACCGGTGACCCGTCCTGGCTCTCCGAACTGCCCACCGCGCGCCCCCCGCTGCGGATCGTGATCGGCGGGCCCGGCTGGGACCTCGACCGGCTCCCGCCCGGCGTCGCCTTCGCGGCGTCCGTGTCCGAGGCGCTCGACGCGCTGCGCGTGGTCTCCCGGCGCTGACGGGGCACCGCCCTGCCTCTTACATTCATTCCGAATGTATGTAAGTCTGGGGGAATGCGAACCGTGAACCTCTCCGCAGGACCCATCGCCTACCGCGACCTCGGCGACGGGCCACCGGTCGTCTTCGTGCACGGCCTGCTCGTCAACGGCGAGATCTGGCGGCACGAGACCGGGCCGCTGGTGGACGCCGGCCACCGGTGCCTGGTGCCGACCTGGCCGCTCGGCGCCCACCCCCAGCCCATGCGCCCCGACGCCGACCTCACCCCGGGCGGCCTCGCCGGGCTCATCGAGGAGTTCCTCGAGGCCCTCGATCTGAAGGACGTCACCCTCGTCGGCAACGACACCGGGGGAGCGCTCGTCCAGATCCTCATGACCCGGCGCCCCGAGCGGGTCGCCCGGGTCGTGCTGGCCTCCTGCGACGTGCTGGACCGCTTCCCCCCGCCCCCCTTCGGGTTCCTGGCGCCCATGTCCCGGCTGCCGGGCTCGCTGTGGATCACCGCGCAGCTGTTCCGGATCCGCCCCCTGCTCCGCCTGCCGATCGCCCTCGGCTGGGTCGCCAAGCGCCCGATCCCGCGCGAGGTCGCCGACTCCTACCTGGCCCCGATCCAGACCAGCCGCGCCGTCCGGCGCGACCTCGGCAAGCTCCTGCGCGGCTTCGACGAGCGCCACACCCTGGACGCCTTCGAGGCGAACGGCGACTACGACCGGCCCGTGCTCCTGCTCTGGGCGAAGGAGGAGCGGCTGTTCCCGCTGCCGCTCGCCGAACGCCTCGCCGGCAGGCTCCCCGACGCGCGACTCGAGCTGGTCGAGGACTCCTACACCTTCATCTCCGAGGACCGCCCCGGGCTGCTCGCCGGCAAGGTCAAGGAGTTCGCGATAATGACGCGGTGAGACGTACCCAGGAGGACCGCACGCGCGCCACCCGCGCGGCCCTCATCGCCGCCGCCAGGAAGCTGTTCGCCGAGCACGGCTACGCCGCCGTCTCCGCCGAGCAGATCGTGGCGGCCGCGGGGGTCACCAGGGGCGCCCTCCAGCACCACTTCGGCGACAAGAAGGCCCTGTTCGCCGAGGTCCTCGACCGGATGGAGATCGAGCTCTCCGAGCGCATCTTCGCCGACACCGACGACCCCTGGGAGCTGCTCACCGGCGGCCTCGCCCGGTTCCTCGACGCCTGCGAGGAGCCCGAGCTGGTCCAGATCGCGCTCCGCGACGCCCCGGCGGTCCTCGGCTGGCAGGCGTGGCGCGAGATCGAGGCCCGCCACAACCTCTCCCTCATCGAGGCCGGCCTCGCCCTGGCCATGGACGCCGGCGTCATCCGCCGCCAGCCCGTCCGCACCCTGGCCCACCTGATCCTCAGCTCGTGCATCGAGGCGGCGCTCCTGATCGCCGCCGGGCACCCCCGAGCCGAGACCGAGCAGACCCTCCTCGCCCTCCTCGACGGCCTCCGGGAGCCGGCCGCGCCCGCCCGCTGACCCCGCCCACCGCGCGGCGACCCGCCGCTCTAGCCGGGGTCGCGGCCCGTCCCGGTCCCGGCCTGCCGCCATGGCCAGCGGCCTTCCAGCTCGACCTCCAGCGAGATGCTCAGGAACGTCCGGACGCCGACGATCGCGGCGAGGACCGCGACGCCGGCCAGCGTCGGCGAGACGGCGACGGTGCGGATGATGTCGCCGGCGACCAGCACCTCCAGCCCCAGCAGGATCGCCCGCCCGAGATCCTGCCGGTAGAGCCGGTAGAGGCCCTGGTACGCACCGCGGCGCCGGCCCAGCCGGTACGCGAAGGCCGCGGTGGCGGCCACCGCGCCGCAGACGATGAGCGCGACGCCGGCCAGGTCGACGGCCTGGCCGACGTTCTCGATGATCTCGTCCGAGTTCACGGCCGGATCAGCGGCCGGGCCGAGTAGGGCCCCGGCGTCTCCGCTCCCGGATTCATGGCGTCCCCCGCTCGCGAGCTCGCACGGCTCGGCGTTGGACTCATACACCAACTTCGCCGGACGAAACCGTCGGCGCGCCGGTCCGGGGTCGGGCCCGCCTGGTGGAGGTCCGAAGGGTCTCCACCAGGCGGGCGGTGTCAGAGGATGCCGCGGGCGGAGAACGCCGACTGCGCGGCCTGCGCCGCCTGCGGCCCGTACAGGCGCTGCGCCGCCGCGACCGTGGCCTGCGCGGCCGCCTTGAACGAGGTGTCGGGCGAGAACGCGAACTGCGCCTCGACGATCAGGGTGTCGGCCTTCGCGCTGCCGAGGGCCTGCCGGATGTCCCACAGCGCCCGCGACCAGATCTCGCCGTCGGCATGGACCTCCCCGACGACGTCCTCGGGGTAGTGCTTGGTGCCGTCCAGCCTCCGCAGGCAGTGCGTGGGACCGGAGGTGTAGGCCACCGAGTCCCAGTCGGCGACGCACGCCTCGGGGGTCTTGGTGGGCGTGCCGGTCGCCCAGCTGGTGACCGCGACGGCCAGGTAGTCCCCGAACGCCTCGCCGATCGCGCCCGACTCGGCGTTGGTGCCGAACCCGGGGACCTGCCCGTCCTGCACGGAGTGGCCGTACTCGTGGATGATCACCTCGGCGTCCTCGGCGTCGTCCACGCCGCCCTTGCCGAGCGTGATGTTCGCCTTGTTGCCCTTGAAGAAGGAGTTGTCGCCGCCGTACTGGTCGATGCGCAGCTCGATCTGGCGCTGGTTGACCGGCCGCAAGGCGGACCCGAAGCCCAGGTGCTGCAGGTAGTGCTGCGCGGTCGTCACCCAGTAGTAGCCCATCACCTGCTCGAACTGGTCGACGTCGCGGTGGTAGGCGGGCAGGGCGCCGCCGGTGATCCGGGCCGCCTTGCCGGTCTCGCTCTTGACCGCCACGTACCGTCCGGTCAGCGACCCCGACCCGTCGAGGTCGGTGAGCGTGACGTTCCGGTAGGCCGGTGCCAGGGCGGCGTAGTCGGCGTCCTTGGCATCGGTGAGCGACTCGTCACCGAGCTGCTGGACGGGGTTGGGGAAGAAGACGGTCCCCGTGGCGGTGCCGCCCGAGTCGGCGGCCGAGACGGCGGAGAGCGATCCCACCAGGGGAAACGCCATGACGGCCGCCAATGCGAAACGTTGTGTCCTGCGCATGTGCGGACGCTAAGGTCCGCTCTTTCGGTGGGACAGGTCCAATTCGCGTCGGATCCCAAGTCTGTCCGTCCCTGCCCATCGGCACGGCCGAAGCCTGGCGAACTTTGTCGTAGAAAACCGGTGGAAGTCCTGGTGCGCTGGTCCCGGCAACGGCGAAGATCGTTCCTCGCCGCGACGTTCAACCGCAGCACGATCCTGAGCAGCGCCGACCAGCCGAACGGCACCCTGGAGTCCGACTACTACAAGGACCCGACCACCGACCACTGGGCGCGGATCGTCCACGCCCACACTCCGATCGGGTACGCCTTCCCGTACGACGACGTCTGCCCCGACGTGTCCGGCGCCGCCGGCGACGGCAATCCGCGACGCCTCACCGTCACCGTCGGCTGGGAGCACCGTCCGCCAGCGCAGCCCAGTCCGGAACCCAGGTCCCGGGCGCGTCATGGTCGGCCGCAGTGGCGGCGAGGTAGGCGCGGAGGGTGGCCAGCGCGGGGTGCGCGTTGTCGCGGTGCCACAGGAGCGAGTGCGGGTAGACGGGCATCGGGTCGGTCACCGGGATGCGGCGCAGTCCGTGGTCGGCGGGCCAGACGAGACGGGTCCGGCCGCCCATGAACGTGGCCAGGGCCGGGGTGTCGGCGACGGTGTCGAGGAGCGCGTCGGAGCCGAAGTTCGGGCCGGTCGCCTCGATGGTGAGCCCGAACTCGGCGACGAGGTCCTCGTAGTAGGCGGCCCACTCGGTTCCGGGGACGATGCCGGGCATCCAGATGCGGTGCCCGGCGAGCCCGGCGAGGGGCACCGACCGGGCGGACGCCAGCGCGTGCGCCGGGCCGGTGAGGAGCTGGAGCGGCTCGTCGAGCACCCGGACGGATTCGACGTCCGGGGGAAGGGGCCGTCCGGGCATGCCGACGGCGCGGAAGGACGCGTCGATCGCGCCGGACCGGATGGCGGACAGGGCCGTCTCGATCTCGAACAGCATCACCACGTCGAGCTCGATCTCGGGGTGCGCGCGGTGGAAGGCGCGCATCAGGCCCGAGGCCGCGCCGCGCGAGGCGATGATGTCGACGCGCAGCGGACGGCGGCCGGTGCGCACGGACGCCACGGCCCGGTCGGCGGCGCGCAGCAGCTCCCGCGCGTGGGGCAGGAACGCCTGCCCGTCGATGGTGAGCTTGGCGCCCCGCGCGGTGCGGGTGAACAACCGGACGTCGAGGGAGCGCTCCAGCGAGGCGATGCGTTTGGAGACGGCCTGCTGGGTGACCGCGAGCTCGGCGGCGGCCTCCTGGAACTGCCCCGCGTCGGCGGCGGCGACGAACGTCCGGACGGTGTCGAGATCCATCCGGACACCCTACGAGCACAACCATCGGTTGTAGGCGGGAGGGGAATCCGGCGTACAACCGGCAACGGCAGGGCCGCTCCGGCCGCCCTGAGGAGGCGAGGATGCTAGCATCCTGTCAAGTTAGCCACATGGTGATGAGGGGGCGAGATGGCGAACGCCGACCTGCGGAGGGCCGTCAGGGGACGGGTCTGGGAGCCCGGGGACGACGGCTTCGACGCGGCGCGCAGGGCCTGGAACCTGACGGTCGACCAGCCGGTGGCGGCCGTGGTGGCGGCCGAGGACGCCGACGACGTGGCCGCATTGGTCCGCCACGCGCGGCGCTCCGGCCTGGCGGTGACCGCGCAGGCCGGCGGCCACGACGCCTCGGGGGACGTGGAGGGGGTGATCCTCCTGCGCACCGGGCGCCTGGACGGCGTGCGGGTCCGGGCGGAGGAGCGGCTGGCCAGGGTGGGAGCCGGGGTGAACTGGGGGCGGGTGCTGTCGGCGGCCGGCCCCCACGGGCTGACGGGTCTGGCGGGCAGCTCGCCGGCGGTGAACGTCGCCGGGTACACGCTGGGCGGGGGCCTGTCCTGGTTCGGCCGCCGGTACGGCTGGGCCGCCGACGGCGTGCGCGCGTTCGACGCCGTCGACGCGGACGGGGAACGGACGAGGGTGACCGACGCGTCCGACCCGGAGCTGTTCTGGGCGCTGAAGGGCGGCGGCGGTGACTTCGCGCTGGTGACGTCGCTGGAGTTCGATCTGCATCCGGCGCCGTCGGTGTACGGCGGACGGGTGATCTGGCCGGACGCGCGCGCCGCCGAGGTGTTCGAGACCTTCCAGAAGATCACCCAGGAGGCGCCGCCCGAGCTGACCGTGTGGTTCGACCGGTTCGCGTTCCCCGGCGCCCCGCCGATGGCGGCGCTGGACCTCACCTATCTCGGCGACCCGCGCGAGGGCGCGGCACTGGTGCGCGGCATCGACGGCATCGAGGGTGCGATCAGCGACGACCGCGGGCCCGTGGCGGTGGCCGACCTGGGCGGGATCGCCGCCGAGCCGACCGCGCCGTCCGCGTCGCTGCCCCGGGCGGAGCTCCTGACCGGCCTGGACGAGGGGCTGGCCACGGAGCCGATCGACCCGCTGATCTCCCTCCAGATCCGGCACCTGTCCGGCGCGCTGGCCGGACCGGGCACCGGCGCGAGCGGAGCCCTGGACGAGCCGTACCTGCTCCAGATGGTCGGCGCCGGACCCGCCCCGGACCTCGCGCGCGCCGTCCGCGCGAAGCAGGCCCGGCTCGTCGAGCGGTTCGAGGCCGTCGTCGCCGGGCGCAAGCCGTACACGCTGCTGACCCCCGAGGAGACCGCGGCCGACGCCTTCACCGGACCGGTTCTCGCCCGGTTGCGCGAGTTGAAGCGCTCGCGCGACCCGCACGGCGTCTTCCGCGCCAACCACTCCGTCCTCAGGTAGGCGGTCCGGACGGCGGCGGACCCGAGGTCACCACGGGACGTCCACCAGCACCTTGCCGACGACCGCGCCGCTCTCCAGCGCCCGGTGCGCGTCGGCGGTGCGGTCGAGCGGGAAGCGGACCAGCGGCAGGCCGTGCTCCTCGCCGACCGGAAGGGCCCCGGCGCGGACGGCGGCGGCGACGTCCTCGGCGGCCGCGGCGCGCACCTCCGGTCCGGCCGTGTAGAGCACCAGGAACTGGAGGCGCGTGTTCAGCACCATGTTCCGCAGGACGTCCAGTTCGACCGGCCTGCCGCCGTCGTTGGCGTAGGTCGAGATCGTGCCGCGCGTGCGGAGCACGGCCAGGTCCAGCGCGAGGTTCGCGCCGAGCGCCACCTCGGCGACGAGGTCGACGCCGTCCGGGGCGATCTCGCGGATCGCGGCCGCCGGGTCGCCCTCGCGGTAGTTCACCACGTGGTGGGCGCCGGCGGCGGTGGCCAGCCGGGCCTTCTCCGGGCCGCTGACCGTGCCGATCACGGTGGCGCCGGCCCATCGGGCGAGCTGGATCACCGCGTGCCCGACCGCCCCGGCGCCCCCGGCGGCGAGCACCACCCGGCCGTCGAGCGCGCCGGGCCGCAGCCGGCGCAGCCCGTCCTCGGCGACGGTGAGCGCGCGGTGCGCGGTGAGCGC
>NZ_JBEYYT010000229.1:0-14787 GCF_040645715.1 Spirillospora sp. NPDC046719
ACCAAGAAAGTCGCCCCCGTTGGCCCGCGCGAGCGGCCCCGCCCCCACCCGGAACCCCGACCGCGGGGGCCCTCGGTTCGAGCCCGCGCGCCGCCGCGCCCGGCGGCGTCGCGGGCGGAGCACCGCACCCACACCCCAGGGGAGTCGAGCATGCCCAGAAGCAGGACACGAGGCGGGCCCCGCGCGGGCACCGACGACGCCGGAGCCGGCCCCCCGGCCCCGCCGGCCGTCGCCCGCGGCCGCGCCGCCCGCGCCGGCGTCGGCGCGATCTTCTTCTCGAACGGAGCCGCCTTCGCCACCTGGGCCTCGCGGGTGCCCGACGTCCGGGACGCGCTGGACCTCACCCCCGGCGGCCTGTCGGTGGCGCTCACCGGGCTGGCCGCCGGGGCCTTAGCCGGGCTGCCGCTGGCCGGCCTGCTGGTCGCCCGGATCGGCAGCCGGCGCATCCTCGCCGGGGCCGGCATCTACCTCGGCGCGCTCCCGCTCGTCGGGCTGGCGCCGCAACTGCTGTGCCTGACCGGCGCGCTCACCTTCTTCGCCATCACCAACAGCTGCGTGGACGTCGCCATGAACACCCAGGGCGCGCTGGCCGAGCGGCTCAGCGCCCGCCCCCTCATGGGCGGGTTCCACGCGAGGTTCAGCCTCGGCGGCGTCACCGGCGCGGCGGCCGGCGGGCTGGCCGTGCACTCCGGGCTGAGCCCGGAGACGCACTTCATGCTGGCCGCCGTGCTGCTGACCACCCTCTGCCTCGTCGCGACCGCGTTCCTGCCGCCCGACCCGCCGGGGTCGGACAGACCCGGGCTCGCGCTCGTCCGCCCCGGTCGCGGCGTGTGGACGCCCGGCCTCGTCGCCTTCTGCGCCCTGATGGGGGAGGGCACCGTGAACGACTGGGGGTCGATCTACCTGCGCGACGTCGCCGGAGCGCCGACCTGGCTCGCCGCCGCCGGGTTCGCGGTGTTCTCGGCCGGGATGGTCACCGGCCGGCTCGTCGCCGACCGGATCCGCGCCGGCACCGGCTCGCACCGGTACCTGTTCGGCTGCGCGGCCCTCGCCGCGTCCGGCGCCGTCCTCGCCCTCGCCCTCCCGTTCACCTGGACGAGCCTGGCCGGGTACGCGCTGATCGGGCTCGGGCTCGCCGCCGTCGTCCCCGTCACCTACAGCCACCTGGCGCGGCGGACGCCCGGATCGCCCGGGCCCGCCATCGCCGCCGCGTCCACCATCGGCTACGTCGGGTTCCTGGCCGGGCCGCCGATCATCGGGGCGCTCAACCACGCCGCCGGGCTGCACGCGGTGATGGTGGTCTTCCTCGTCCTGATGATCATCGTGGTCGCCCTCGCGCCGCGCCTGCGCGACGAGCTCGCCGAGTAGCCGGCTCCGTAGAGTGGGCAGCGCCTCGTCCCCGACCGAAAGGCGTGCGCCATGTCCCTGGCCGTCTGCGTGTTCTGCTCCTCCAGCACCAAGATCGACCGGCGGTACGTCGACCTCGCCGCCGAGGTCGGGGACGAGCTGGCCCGGCGCGGGCACAGCCTGGTGAGCGGCGGCGGCCGGGTGTCCTGCATGGGCGCCGTCGCCCGCGCCGCCCGGGCCGGCGGCGCCCGCACCGTCGGGGTGATCCCCGAGGGGCTGGTCAGCGTCGAGCTCTCCGACGACGACAGCGACGAGCTGATCGTCACGCCCGACATGCGGACCCGCAAGGGCGAGATGGACAGGCGCAGCGACGCCTTCCTGGTGCTGCCCGGCGGCATCGGCACCCTGGAGGAGCTGTTCGAGATCTGGACCGCCCGGACGCTCGGCATGCACGACAAGGCCGTGGTGATCCTCGACCCGACCGGCGTGTACGAGCCGCTCCGCGAGCTGATGAAGGGCCTCACCGAGCAGGGGTTCGCCCGCCCGAAGATCTGGGACGCGATCGGCTGGTCGTCCTCCGTGCCGGAGGCGTTCGACCTGCTGGAACGCTCCCAGCCGAAGATCGGGATGAGCTTCGAGGACTACGCCGAGGCCGAGCTCTGACCCGCCCGCCCGCGCGTCCCCCACAGCAGCGTGGGGGACGCTCCCGGCGCAGCGGACGCCGGAAAAGACCAAGATTGTCCTGGGGGTTTGCCATCCGGCACGTGATCGTTCACCCCCGGTTCAGCACCGGCCGCGACGCTCCTGCGTGATCCCCTCACGTTGAAGGAGACCGCACCATGTCCGTGACCCGTCGCGGTGTCATGAAGGGCGGCGCCGCCGGCGCGCTGTCCATCGCCCTGGCCGGAAGCCTCGACTCCGTCTTCCAGACCTCCGCGGGCGCCGATACCGGAGAGGCCTACGGCTACGGCCCGCTGATCCCCGACCCCAAGGGCGTCCTCGACCTGCCCAAGGGCTTCTCCTACAAGACCCTGTCGACGGAGGGCGACCCGATCTCCGACGGCGTCGTCGTCCCCGGCCACCACGACGGCACGGCCACCTTCCCGGGCAGCAGGCCCGGCCGGACCCGGCTCGTCCGCAACCACGAGCAGAGCAACAACGGCACCCGCGCCGTCGCGCCCGCCGCCCTCACCTACGACCCGGCGGCCAACGGCGGCACCACCACGCTGGAGGTCGACAAGGACGGCGACCTGCTGTCGCAGTACGTCAGCCTCGCCGGGACGTCCACCAACTGCGCGGGCGGGCGCACCCCCTGGGGCACCTGGCTGACCTGCGAGGAGACCGAGGGCTTCACCGGCCAGACCAAGAGCCACGGCTGGGTCTTCGAGGTCGACCCGCACGGGCGGCGGACCGAGCCCGTCCCGCTGACGGGGCTCGGCCGGTTCGCCCACGAGGCCGTCGCCGTCGACCCCGACACCCTCACCGCCTACCTCACCGAGGACGCGCACGGCCCGTTCGGTCTGTTCTACCGGTTCCGCCCGCGCGCGCACCGCGGCGACTACCACGCCTACCTGCAGGGCGGGCGGCTCGAGGCGATGAACGTCCGGGACGTCCCGGACCTGTCGGTCGTCCAGGAGCCCGGCACCAAGCTGCACTGCCGCTGGGTGGCCGTGCCGGACCCGTCGGCGAAGACGGAGTCGACCCGCAAGCAGCTCGACGACGTCACCCGCAGCCAGAAGCTCGAAGGCGCCTGGTGGGGCCACGGCAAGGCGTACTTCGTCTGCTCCTACTCCCACAAGGCCGACGGCGGCGCCGCCGAGCACGCCGGCCAGGTCTGGACCTACGACCCGCGCAAGAACGAGATCGAGCTGCAGCTGGTGTTCAAGCCGGGCGGCAGGTTCGACGGCCCGGACAACATCACCGTCTCCCCGTACGGCGGCGGCGTGATGCTGGCCGAGGACGGCGACGGCGACCAGCACCTCGTCGGCACCACCAAGGCCGGCAAGCCGTTCGCGATGGCCCGCAACGCCCTCAACGGCAGCGAGTTCACCGGCGTCACGTTCTCCCCGGACGGCAAGATCCTCTTCGCCAACCGGCAGGAGGGCCCCGGCGTCACCTTCGCGATCACCGGCCCCTGGCACAAGCTCCGCGCCTGAGCCGGCGGGCCCCGCGGCGGCCTGGGGGAGGCCGCGGTGGATCAGGCGGGGCCGCCGCAGGCTAGGCGGGGCCGCGGGGGGCTAGGCGAGGCCGCGGCGGGCGACCGCCGGGGGGCGGGTGCCGCGGATCGCGGCGACCATGTCGAGGACCTGGCGCACCCCGTCCGCCTGCGACGGCGGCACCCGGAACACGCTCGCCCCCAGCCACGCGTAGACGGACGCGGCGGCCATCAGCCCGGGATCGGGCTCCGCCGCGTCCGACTCCAGCGCCACCATGACGGCGCCGGACGGCCCGGCCCGCTCGACCAGCTCGCTCACCCGGGCCGCCGGGGGCGCCGTGCCCGCGTCCACGGTCCCGTCCGGCGCCCGCTCCGGCCCCGTCAGGATCAGGCCATCGCGCGACCCGGCGCGCTCCTCGTGCAACCCCATGCGCCCAAGCGTGGCACGATCAGGGGTGCGGAGTCGTGAGGAGATCGGAGCGAGATGTTGGTCGTGGTCTTCGTGCTGGCGGGCCTGGCCGTGCTGGGCTCCGTCGTCGTCCTCGCGATGGGCCGGGGCGGAGAGCTGACCGAGACCCATCCCGACCATCCGCCGCTGCCCCTCGGCGACGGCCGGTACGTCACGCCCCGGACGGTCCTCTCGCTCCGGCTGCCCCGAGCGTTCTGGGGCTACCAGGCGCCCGTGGCGGACCAGGCGTTCCGCGACCTCGCCCGCGCCCTCGCCGAGCGCGACGCCCGCGTGGCCGACCTGGAGCGGCAGGTCGACGACCTGCGCCGCGGCGCGACGGTGGCGCCCGAGCCGGAGCGGATCGGCGCGCTGCACGGCCTCCAGGACCCGCACTTCCCCGAGCAGGAGGCCCCGCCGATCCGGCTGCGCGAGGACGGCGAGCCGCAGGACGAGGGGGACGACGACCCGGAATCGGGCAAGGACGGGCCATGGGACATTCCGTGAGCGAGGTCGCCGTCCACGCCGAGGCGCTCTCCGACGCACCGCCGAAGCGGGTCTTCGAGGTCCTCACCGACTGGCCGAGGCACGCCGACTGGATGCCGTTCACCCGCGCCGAGGGCGGCCGCGAGGTCGGCGCGGAGCTGAGGGCGTGGACGGGCGTCGGCCCCGTCGGCTTCCTCGACACCATGGTCATCACCGGCTGGCGGGCCGGGCGGCTCGTCGCCGTCCGGCACACCGGGCGGCTCGTGCGCGGGGAGGCCCGGTTCGAGGTCCTCCCGTACGGGAAGGGCAGCCGCGTCGTCTGGGCAGAGCGCGTCGACCTGCCGCTCGGCGTCCTCGGACGCGCCGGATGGCTGGTCCTCGGCCCCGTCGTGAAGGCGTTCATGGGCCTCGGGCTGCGACGGCTCGCCGCGCTGGCGGCCGGCCCGTCCTGACCCGGCCGTCCGCGACCCGGGCCGTTCTGTCGGAGGCATGAGGTAGAACGGGCCGGTGAGCACCGCTATCCGAGGCGAGGACGGGCTGGCCCGCTGCCCGTGGGGGCTGTCGGCCCCCGACTACATCGCCTACCACGACGAGGAGTGGGGCCGTCCCGTCCGCGACGACCAGGGCCTTTACGAGCGGCTGTGCCTGGAGGCGTTCCAGTCGGGGCTGTCCTGGCTGACGATCCTGCGCAAGCGGGAGGGGTTCCGCGCGGCGTTCTGCGGCTTCGATCCCGAGAAGGTCGCCGCGTTCGGGCCGGACGACGTCGCGCGGCTGATGGCCGACGCGTCGATCGTCCGCAACCGCGCGAAGATCGACGCGGCGATCGCGAACGCGCGCGCCGCGCTCGACCTGCCCGGCGGCCTCGCCGCCACGGCCTGGCGCTACGCCGACCCCGACGCCCCCGCGTACGCCGACACGTCCGATGTCCCCGCCTCCACCGACGGCTCGAAGGCCCTCGCCAAGGAGCTGAAGCGCAACGGCTTCCGGTTCGTCGGCCCCACCACCGCGTACGCCCTCATGCAGGCGTGCGGCCTCGTCGACGACCACCTGACGGGGTGCCATCGACGAGGCGCGTACACCTGACGGTCACTCGGCCTTGGCGGCCTCCAGGACGGGGATCGCGGAGGCCCGGCGCGCGGGCAGGGCCGAGGTGGCGAGGGTGACGGCGGCGGCGCCGACGGCGACCAGGACGAACAGCCACCAGGGCGGGTCCGGGGTCAGGAACGAGCTGCCGGTGCCCGCGTGCAGGACCGCGACCGTGCCGACGGCGGCGCCGATGCCGAGGAGGCCGCCGAGCAGGACGACCGTGGCGGCCTCCCAGCGGACGATCGCCCGGATCTGCGTCACCGTCGCGCCGACGGCGCCGAGCAGGCCGAACTCGCGGGTCCGTTCGGCGACGCTCATCGAGACGGTGGTGGCCATCCCGAACAGCGACAGGACCAGCGACATCCCGATGAACCCGTAGATGACGCTCATGCCCTTGGTCATCGAGCCCGCGGCCCGCTCGACGTAGGCGCCCCGGTCCATGACCTCGACGCCGGGCAGGCCCGCGACCGCGCGCGACAGCGCGTCCGCCGATCCGCCGCTGACCAGGATCGCCTGGGCGGCGGCGTCCGGGTCGAGGCGGTCCATGGTGGACGGGGCGACGAGCGCGCCGTCGGCGAACAGGTGGGACGGGTCGTGGTAGGCGCCCGCGACGGTGAGCGGGACGCGGCCCCGCGCGCCCGCGACCACGATTCGCTGGCCCTTGTGCAGGCTCTTCGCCTTCATGATCGCGGAGGTGAGCCCGATCTGCCCGTCCGGCAGGGCCGGCAGGTGTCCGCCGAGCCGGAGCACGGACGGCAGCGCGCCCTGGTCCACGCCGGTGACGGCGATGTAGAGCGAGTCGCTGTCGCCGTCGTGGGACTTCGGCTGGGGCGAGACGAGCTTGACCTGGGAGGCGGTGAGGGCGGCGGCGTGTGCGACGCCCGGGACGGCGGCGGCCTTCGCGGCGAGGTCGCTGGGCAGCGGCGCGGGGCCGTCGGCGGTCTTCCCGGTCGCGGCGATGGCGTGGTCGGCCTTCATGACCTGCCGTCCGGCCTCGTCGAAGCGGCCGTTCGCCGACATCACGATCATCGCGGTGGCGCCGACGAGGGCGACGCCGAGCATCAGTGACGAGGCGGCGGACGAGACGCGGCGCGGGCTGCGGGTGATCGTGGCGCGGGCGAGCCGCCCGGCCTCACCGCTGACGGCCATCCCGATCCGCCCGACCAGGCCGCCGAGGGGGCCGACGAAGAACGGCCCGAGCACGGCGAGGGCCGCGACGGTCGTCATGCAGCCCATCAGGATCAGCACCGCGATCCCGACGGTGCGGTCCGGTCCGGGCGGCTCCTCGGCGCGGATCGCCCAGACGGGTCCGAAGAACATCCACGCGCAGGCGAAGACCGCGAAGGCGCCGGCGAGGCGGGGCCAGCGGCGGCCGGTCGTGTCGGCGCTCGCCGCCCTGAGCGCCTGCATAGGGGAGATGCGGGCCGCCTTCCGGGCGGCCCGCCACGCGGCGAGCTGGGTGACGAGGATCCCGACGGCGGCCGGGACGGCGAGGGCGATCCAGCCGTACTGCGCGTCGGCGGCGGTGATGTCGAAGCCGTCCTGCGCGAACAGCCTGGTCAGCAGCTCGGAGACGGCGTAGCCGAGCAGGACGCCGCCGGCCGACGCGACGACGCCGAGGACGAGCGCCTCCAGCCGGATCAGCCGCTTGATCTGCCGCGGGGTGGCGCCGATCGCGCCGAGCAGCGCGAGCCGCCGGGTCCGCTGCCGGACGAGGGTGCCGAAAGTGTTGGACACCACGAACAGGCCGACGAACACCGCGACGGACGAGAGCATCCCGATGGCGCCGCCGACGGACGCCCCGGCGCCCTGCAGGTCGGCGGACTGCGCGTGCCGGACGCCGCTCGCCGTCCGGACGGTCGCGGCGGAGCCGAACGCGCGGGTCAGCTCGCCGCGCAGCTTCGCGGGCGGCACGCCGGGGGCGGCCTTCACCCAGGCGGACTGCCAGGTCCCGGCGGGCAGCCCGGCGACCTGCTGGACGGTCGCGGGCGGCGCGAGGATCAGGTCGCCGCTCGCGACGGCGCTGTGCCCCTGCACGGTGACGATGCCGACGACCTTCATCGTGAGGGCCTGCTTCGGCGTCATGACGGTCATCGTGTCGCCGGTGCCGAGCTTCCCGGCGCGCGCGGCGTGCCGGGTGACGGCGACCTCGCCGCCGGCGGCGGGCGCGCGCCCGGACTCCAGGTGGTAAGGGTTGAGCGCGGCCTCGGACGTCCATGGCCGCAGCAGGGTCCGCGCCCCGGCCGGCGGCATGATCGTCTTGTGGCCGGCGCCGCTCGCGGTCACCGGGACGGACGCGTCCCCCGCCACGGCGGCGACGCCGGGCCGTCCCGCGACCCGCGCGAGCGCGACCCGGCCGTCCGGGACCGCGTACGGGTCGTCGGGGTCGACCGAGCCGCCCTGGACGAGCACGTCGGCGCGCGCGTACTCGCTCGCGTCGCTGCCGGAGACGGCCTCCTGCGCGCGCAGCGTGAACTGCAGGGAGCCCGCGATCAGGCCGATGGAGAACAGCGCCGCGAGCATCGTGGCGGCCAGCCGCAGCCAGCCCTCGGCGAACGAGCGCCGCGCGATGAGCCACATGGGGATCAGCCGCCCATCCGGCGCATCACGGCGTGCACCTGGTCGATGGTCGGCCCGGCGAGCTCGTGGACGATCATGCCGTCGGCGAGGAACAGCACCCGGTCGGCGTGCGCGGCGGCGGCCGGGTCGTGCGTCACCATGACCACGGTCTGCCCGTAGGAGTCCACCGCCGAGCGCAGGAACCCGAGCACCTCGGCGCCGGAGCGCGAGTCGAGGTTGCCCGTCGGCTCGTCGGCGAACAGCACCTCCGGCCGGGTCAGCAGCGCCCGCGCGACCGCGACGCGCTGCTGCTGCCCGCCGGACAGCTCGCTCGGCCGGTGCCCGAGGCGCTCGCGCAGGCCCAGCGCGTCCACGACCGTGTCGAACCACCGCCGGTCCGTGCGGCGGTTCCCGAGCCGCCCGGTCAGCCGGATGTTCTCCTCCGCCGTCAGCATCGGCAGCAGGTTGAACGACTGGAACACGAACCCGAGCCGGTCGCGGCGCAGCTTGGTCAGCCGCGTGCGGGACAGCCCGGTGATCTCCACGCCGCCGATCAGCACCGAGCCGGACGTCACCGTGTCCAGCCCGGCCAGGCAGTGCAGGAAGGTCGACTTGCCGGAGCCGGACGGCCCCATGATCGCGGTGAACTGCCCGCGCGCGAACGAGGCCGAGACGCCGCGCAGCGCGGTCACCGCGCCGTCGCCCGTCCCGTACGACTTGACCAGGCCGGACGCGACGGCGACGTGATCGCGGACCTGTCCCGCGGGCGGTGCGGCGGATGCTTGTGTCATGCCCTCAAGCCAACCGCCGCGGGCCCTCCGGCACATTGGCGCGCGCTCCAGAAACGGGGGTGGGGCTGCCCCCACCCCGCGCGCGCGTGGGAGCCCCTAACGGCCCTCGAAGACGGGCTTCTGCTTCTTCAGGAACGCCTCGGTCGCGTTCTGGTGGTCGGACGTCGCCGCGCACTCGTCCTGCAGCACGGCCTCGCGCTCCAGCGCGGACGCCAGGTCGTGCGTCGCCGCGTGGTCGAGCGCCTGCTTCACCGCCGCGTACGCCACGGTCGGGCCCGCCGCGAGGCGCCGCGCCAGCTCCACCGCCGCGGGGGCCAGCTCGTCCGCCGGGACGACCCGGTTGACCAGGCCGAGCTCCAGCGCCTCCGGCGCCTTCAGCGGGTCGCCGAGCAGCAGCAGCTCCGCCGCCTTCGACCGGCCGACCAGCCGCTGCAACGTCCACGACATGCCGCTGTCGGGCGCCAGGCCGATGCCGGTGAAGGCCGTCGCGAACCGCGCCGTGTCCGCGGCCACCGCGAGGTCGCAGGCGAACGCCAGCGCCGCGCCCGCGCCCGCCGCCACCCCGTTCACCGCCGCGACGACCGGCTTCGCCATCCCCGCGATCGCCAGCACGATCGGGTTGTAGTGCTTGGTCACCGTGCCGTCGAGCCCCCGGCCGGCCGCCAGGTTGTCGGCGTGCTCGCGCAGGTCCTGACCGGCGCAGAAGGCCCGTCCCGCGCCGGTGAGGATGACCGCGCGGGCCGACGCGTCCGCCGAGGCGCGCCGGACCGTCTCCAGCAGCGCGTCCTTCATCTCCGCCGTCAGCGAGTTCATCGCGTCCGGACGGTTCAGTGTGATAGTTCCCACACCGTCGGTCACGTCGTACAGCACGGTCTCGGACATGCGGCACCCTCCCGGTCCTCGGTAGATCTTCCCCGGCAACCATCGACGAACCGGGGCGCGGCGGGCAAGTGCCGTTCCCTTCCCGTGTACCCGGCGTGACCGTCCGGTGGTCTTCGGGCCGGTCCTTCCGCCTCGCTCCCGGTGACCGGGGCGATGCCGGTCGATCAGCGCCGGAGTGCCCCGTACGCCTGCAGTCTTCCGATCTGGAGGCTGATCGTTACCACTTCGCGCCCAGGAGACGAGATAATGGACCACTACTGATGACGCGGATGCGACAGGCGGCCACGCGGCCAACGGTGCCCGGAGGCTCCAAACGGCCCCAAGCGGGGCCTTTAGGCAGGAAGGGGATGCACGCATGGCGGCGATGAAGCCGCGGACGGGAGACGGTCCGCTCGAAGTGACCAAGGAGGGGCGCGGAATCGTCATGCGGGTCCCGCTCGAAGGCGGCGGCCGCCTTGTGGTCGAGCTCTCCGCCGACGAGGCCAAGGAACTCGGCGAGGCCCTCAAGGGCGTCGTCGGCTGACGGCTCCGCCGTTCCCGGCTCTCCGGCGAAGGTCCCGGCGTGCTCGCCGGGACCGTCGCCGTTCCCGTACACCGCACATCCGGTAAAAGCTCAGCTCAGGGGGGATCCGTCGCCATGCCCATCGAGACCCGCATCCACGGCGCCGGCGGCACCGTGACCGGCACCGCGGTCGACCTCGAGGCGGAGGCGGTGGCGGTCCCCGTCCGCTCCGGCCCGGTCGCCCCGGACGCCGAGGTCGCGAAGTCCCTGCCGTTCACCCTGGACGAGCTGCTGGCGCTGCACGGCGCCAAGGGCGAGGCGGGCGAGATCGTCGCCGCCCCCGTCCAGGTCGGCGGCAAGGTCCGCGAGCTGCTGCTGTACGGGGTGGGCGAGGCGGCCCCCGCGGAGCTGCGCAAGGCCGGTGCGGCCCTCGCGCGCCGCGGCCGCGGCCGCTCGGCCCTCGTCGCGGGGGTCCCCTCCGGCGACCTCGCCGCCTTCGTCGAGGGCGCCCTGCTCGCCTCCTACGAGTTCCGGATCGGCGCCGCCGCGCCCAAGGGCCCGCTCGGCACCCTCGCCGTGCTGACCGAGGCCGGCCCCGACGCGGACGCGCCCGCGATCGAGCGCGGCACCGCGCGGGCCCGCGCCACCGCCCTCGCCCGCGACCTCACCAACACCCCGTCCGGCGAGAAGGACCCGTCCTGGCTCGCCGCCCGCGCCGAGGAGGTCGCCCGCGAGGCGGGCCTCACCGTCCGGGTCCGGGACGAGAAGGAACTGGTCGAGGGCGGGTTCGGCGGCCTGCTGGCGGTGGGCTCCGGCTCCGTCCGCCCGCCGCGCCTGATCGAGCTGTCCTACACCCCCGACGGGACGCCCGACCGGCACGTCGTGCTCGTCGGCAAGGGGATCACGTTCGACAGCGGCGGCCTGTCGCTCAAGCCGAACGACGGCATGAAGACCATGAAGACCGACATGGCGGGCGGCGGCGTGGTCATCGCCGTGATGAGCGCGCTGCGCGGCCTCGGCGTCCGCGCCCGCGTCACCGGCCTGGTCGCCGCCGCGGAGAACATGCCGTCCGGCGGGTCCATGCGGCCCGGCGACGTCATCGCCCACTACGGCGGCAAGACCTCCGAGGTGCTGAACACCGACGCCGAGGGGCGGCTCGTCCTCGCCGACGCCCTCGCCTACGCCGACGCCGAGCTCGACCCCGACGCGGTCGTGGACGTCGCGACCCTCACCGGCGCCGCCAAGGTCGCGCTGGGCCTGCGGCACGGCGCGCTGTTCAGCAACGACGACGCCCTCGCCGAGGCCCTGACGGCGGCCGGGGCCGCGGCGGGCGAGCCGCTGTGGCGGCTGCCGCTCGTCGACGACTACCGCGAGGCGATCGAGTCGGACGTCGCCGACGTCAGCAACATGGGCCGCGGCGGCTTCAACGGCGGCGCGATCGCGGCGGCGCTGTTCCTGCGCGAGTTCGTCGGCGACCGCACCTGGGCCCACCTGGACATCGCCGGCCCCGGCCGCGCCACCTCCGACGACGCCGAGATCACCCGCGGCGCCACCGGCTACGGCACCCGGCTCCTCCTCGACTGGCTCACCGCTTGACCCTGAGCCGGCTGCGGGCGGCGCGGTGCCGTCCCGAGCCCGCGCGTCAGCGGGTGCGGCGGTCGATGACGGGCACGCGGCGCCGCCGCCGGGCCTCTTTGACGATCTTGGGGAGGGCCGCGTCCCAGCCGGGGCCGACCGCGAAGCACCACGGCACCGCCGCCGCCGTCGCCGGGACGTCCCGCATCGTCAGCGCCACCAGGACGGGCCGGTCGGACGTGCGGGCCATCTCCGCCAGCTCCTGCGTCGGCAGGAACACCACGTAGTCCTGCTCGCCGCGGCGGGTGCCGGGGACGCCCCGGCGCAGAGCCGTGATCGCCGCCACGTCGTCCCAGGGCAGCAGCCGCCCGGCCCGGCGCGGCAGCGGCCAGCGCGCCGGCCGGCGCACCCCCGAGGCGTCCAGCTCCAGGACGGGACGGCGCGCGACCAGCCCGCCGAGCGACACGGCCAGGCCCGCGCCGAACAGCAGGAAGCCCGCGACGCCGATGACCATGAACGTGATGCTGCCGACGCCCGCGCCGCGGATCACGCCGCCCGTGACGAACCCGATCGACGCCACGAACAGGATCAGGAACGCGGCGAGCCGCCAGACCGCCCGCCACGTCACGCGGTCGCGGACCGCGAACACCTCGCCGGGCACGTCCCGCCCCGCGTCCGCCGGCCCCTCAGAGCCGTCGGCTTCGTTCGCCTGGTGCTCCACTCCGGTCACCGGCCGCTTCCCTTCTGGGGGGACGACCCCCCAGACCCCCCGGAAAGGCCGACTGACCGGCGACCTCCGTTCCGCTGGCGCTCCACTCCGGTCACCGGTCAGTCGCGCTTCACCGCGCACAGCAGGCCGTCGCCCACCGGGACCAGCAGGGGGACGAGCCGCTCGTCCTCGCGGACCGCCCGGTGCACCTCGCGGATCGCCTCGGTCTCGGGGTCGCGGGCGTCCGGGTCGGCGACCCGGTCCTGCCACAGCGCGTTGTCGAACGCGACGACGCCGCCCGGCCGCAGCAGCCGCAGCGCCGCCGACAGGTACTCCGGGTACTCGTACTTCGCCGCGTCGCAGAAGACCATGTCGTAGGCGCCGTCGGTGAGCCGCGGCAGCACCTCCAGCGCCGGACCGATGATCATCCGGGTGCGGAACGCGGACAGGCCCGCCTCGCGGTAGGCGAGCTTCGCCAGCCGCTGGTGCTCGGGCTCGATGTCGACGCTGGTCAGCACCGCGTCCTTCGGCATCCCCCGCATCAGGTACACGCCGGACACCCCGCAGCCCGAGCCGACCTCCACGACCGTCCGGGCGCCCAGCAGGGACGCCAGGAAGCGCAGCGCGGCGCCGCCCGCCGGGCCGATCGGGGTCGCGCCGATCTCGTGGCCGCGCCGCCGGGCCTCCAGCAGTGGCTCGTCTTCGGGGAGGTAATCCTCCACGTAGGCCAGGGTGGCCTGAATGGCGTCGATGGCTGCCTCCTCGCGGGACCCCCGCCTGGCTCATGCTGGAAAGACCATATCGCTGACCGGGAACCATCCGGAGTTCCAGCGCGTTGCAGCAGACGTAAGCACCCGCCGTCCGGTGGGTGGAACCACGAGCACCGAACCGGTCCAGAACCGCCCCAGCCCAGGCGAGACCGTGCCGTTCCAAGGCGAAGAGTCTTGGCTCACCAGAGAGGAACAGCCCGGCACCATGGGAGTCGCAGCACTGAGTTTTAGAGGCGCTGTGGGGGTCGGCCCCAGGCAGGGGCTGGGAAACGCCGCGCGTGAGAACGCCCCCGAGGCCGAATGGGCGCCGCCGTCATGGGATGAGGTCGTCCGCGAGCACTCCGCGCGCGTGTACCGGCTCGCCTACCGGCTCACCGGCAACCAGCACGACGCGGAGGACCTCACGCAGGAGGTCTTCGTCCGCGTGTTCCGCTCGCTGTCGAACTACACGCCCGGCACGTTCGAGGGCTGGCTGCACCGGATCACCACGAACCTGTTCCTCGACATGGCGCGGCGCCGCCAGCGCATCCGCTTCGAGGGACTCGCCGACGACGCCGCCGAGCGGCTGCAGGGCCGCGAGCCCACGCCCGCGCAGGCGTTCGACGACACCAACTTCGACGCCGACGTGCAGGCGGCGCTGGACGCGCTGGCCCCCGAGTACCGCGCGGCCGTCGTGCTGTGCGACATCGAGGGCCTGTCCTACGAGGAGATCTCCGCCACGCTGGGCGTCAAGCTCGGCACCGTGCGGAGCCGCATCCACCGGGGGCGGGCGCAGCTGCGGACCGCGCTGGAGCACCGGGCGCCGACCCGGCGCCGTCCCGGGACCCGCAACGACTGGCAGGCCACCGAGGCCGTCGCGGAGGCCGCCGCGGTGGGGGAGCGGGCCGATGCGGCGATCTCCGGCACCGGTAGCGTGCGGGCAGCCGACGGCGCCGACCCGAGCACGGCCGGCGACGTCCGGCCGCAGCCGGAGGGCGTGTAGCGACCGCGCGCGTGGCAGCGGGGCCGCGCGCGGAGGAGAACGGAACGAACAGGGGCGTCATGACCAGGCGTAGCAAGGGCATCCATCCGGGGGCCGCCGGGGGGCGCGGGGGGTCGTCCCTGCGTGAGGAGGCCGTGTGAGCTGCCTTGGTGAGCGCCTGACCGCTCTGATCGACGACGAGCTGGACCCCGCCGACCGCGACCGCGCCCTCGCCCACCTGGCCGGCTGCGCCGTCTGCCGGGCCGAGGCCGACGAGCTGCGCCGCGTCAAGGGCCGGCTGCGCGGGCTGAGCGCGATCCCCGCCTCCGACGGCGCCGACGACCTGCCGTCCGGCGACTTCCTGAACCGCCTGCGCTCCATGGGCGCCGACGCCGGCTCCGCTCCGGAGCCGCCCGCGACCACCCAGCCGATGCGTCCGGCGCCGCCCGCCCGGCCGCTGCGATCATCCGCCCGTCCCGCCCGGACGGCGCCGGCCGGCCGTCCCCGCGACACCCGGCC
>NZ_JBEYYT010000230.1:0-14580 GCF_040645715.1 Spirillospora sp. NPDC046719
CTGCACTCCCGTTACACACACCCACCCACCCCCCGCCCCCCCGCCCGCCCGGCCCCGGCCCGCCCCCCCCGGACCCGGACACACGACGACATCCGCGCCTCCCCCCGAAGGATCCCGATGCCCGACATCCGCCCGCTGCGCCCGGGCGATCCGGAAAGGCTGGGCGACTACCGGTTGACGGGGCTGCTCGGGGAGGGCGGGCAGGGCGCGGTCTACCTGGCCGAGGACGAGCCGGGCCACCGGGTCGCGGTGAAGCTGCTGCACGCGCGCTTCAGCGCCGACCCGAAGGCCCGGTCGCGGTTCGCCGCCGAGGTGGCGGTGGCGCAGCGGGTCTCGGCGTTCTGCACGGCCCGCATCCTGGACTCCGACGTCGAGGGCGACCGGCCTTACATCGTCAGCGAGTACATCGACGGCCCGTCGCTGTCGGCGGCGCTGGCGGAGGGCGGCCCGCAGCGCGGCGCGGACCTGGACCGGCTGGCGATCGGCACGATGACCGCGCTGGCGGCCATCCACCAGGCCGGGGTCGTGCACCGCGACTTCAAGCCGGCGAACGTGCTGCTCGCCGCGGACGGGCCCCGGGTGATCGACTTCGGCATCGCCCGGGCGCTCGACGCGACGGGCACGCTGTCGAGCACCGCCGTCGGGACGCCCGCCTACATGGCGCCGGAGCAGATCTCGGGGGCGCCGGTCGGCCCGGCGGCCGACGTGTTCGCCTGGGGCGCGACGATGGCGGTCGCCGCGACCGGCCGTCCCGCGTTCGGGCAGGACTCCATCCCGGCGGTCATGCACCGGATCCTGAACATGGCGCCGGACCTCGGCATGATGCCCGAGCCGCTGCGCGGCGTCGTGGCGGACTGCCTGAGCAAGGACCCGGCGCTGCGGCCCGCGTCGCAGCAGGTCCTGGCGACGCTGCTGACGCTCGCGGGGAACCCGCCGAAGCCCGGCGGCGGTGGCGGCGAGGCGATGCTCAGCCAGGGCGCCGAGACGGCCGCCGCCGATTCGGCGCGGCTGCAGGACACGCGGTCGCCGTCGAGCCCGCTGCAGTCGCTCGCGCCGCAGCCGCTGTCGTCCTACCCGCAGCTCGCGCAGCACCCGCAGTCCCCGCTCGCGCAGACGCCTCCCCCGCCGGCCTCACCCTTCGCGCAGACGCCTCCGCCGCCGGCCGGTCCGTTCGCGCAGACGCCGCCTCCGCAGACTCCGTACGCGCAGACGCCGCCGGGGCCGCAGCCGCCCTCCCCGCCGTGGGCGGGACCGTCCGGCTACGCGGGGCAGCCGACGTGGCCCTCGGGCGGCGGCCAGGGCGCCCCGTCCGGGACGGACCGGACCGGGCCGCCCGGCACGCGGCGGCGCAGGCGGATCGGCGTGCTCGCCGGGGCCGGGGGCGCCGCGGCCGTCGCGCTCGCCGTCGCCACCACGCTGATCATCGTCCTGTCGAACGGCGGCGACCACCCCTCCCCCACGCCCACCGGGCGGGTCGGCGGGACGCTGCGGATCGCCGCCGCGAGCCTCGGCTCGACGAGCGGCGAGATCGACCCCTCGCACGCCTACACCGGCACCGAGCGGTTCCTCGCCAAGCTGCTGTTCACCGGCCTCGCCGAGGTCGAACCGGACGGCACCGTCCGCAACCGCCTCGCCACTTCGATCAAGTCCGACGGGACGTGCTCGAACTGGACGATCGGGATCAGGGAGGGGACGACCTTCAGCGACGGCTCGCCGGTCGACGCGGCGGCGTTCCAGCGCGGCTGGGCGCGCGCGGCGCGGACCTCGGCCGGCGGCGGGCCGGTCCTGATGGCCGACATCGCCGGGTACGCCGACGCCTCGACCGGCCAGGCGGGCACGCTGTCGGGGGTGTCGGCGTCCGGCAGCGTGATCGACGTGCACCTGACCTCGCCGAGCTGCGACTTCCCGAAGCGGCTGGGCGACCCCGCGTTCGCGCCGCTGCCGCAGTCCGCCGGGTCGTGGGACAACGCGTCCTACAACCAGAACCCCGTCGGCAACGGGCCGTTCAAGCTACAGGGTTCCAGCAAGGGCAGGAGCTACACGCTGGTCCGCAACGACCGGTGGGCGTTCGGCAAGACCAAGCTCGACACCGTCCAGGTCAACGCGCTCGACGACACGACGCAGGGCCGCACGACGTTCGCGTCGGGCGGGACGGACTGGGCACCGCTGACCGGCGCCGCCGGCGCCGCCGCCGCTTCGGCGAGCTCGCCGTCCGGCGGGACGGTGGTGACGAGGACGCTGGCGTACACCCGGATGCTCGTCCCGGTGACGGCGCGCGGGCCCATGAAGTCGCGGGAGGCGCGGCTCGCGGTGTCGTACGCGCTGGACCGCAGCGCGCTCGCCGGGCTGTACGGCACCGGGTACGCGCCCGCGCACGGGCTCGTCCCGGCCGCGCTGCCCGGTTTCGGGAAGGCGGGCGTGTGCCCGTCGTGCGACGCCCCGGACACGGTGAAGGCCAAGGAGTTGGCCTCGAAGGCCGGGCTCGGACCCGGCACGAGGATCACGCTCTACCTGCAGCAGACGAGCACCAGCACTACGGCGGCGGAGGCCATCCAGGCGCGGTTGCGGCAGGTGCTCGGCTGGTCCGTGGAGCTGAAGACGACGCCGCTGTCCGACTGGAGCAAGTTCCGGCAGGCGGTCACCGCCGGTGACGCGTCGGGGCTGGCGCTGTTCGCGTGGGGGCCGGACTATCCGTCGCCGTACACGAGCCTGTGGTCGCTCCTGGGCGGCACGCTCGTCGGCAGGAGCGACGGCTACAACCTGTCGGGCTGGAAGAACTCCTCGTTCGACGGCCTGATCTCCAACGCGGTCCGCACCCCCTCCGACGACCAGCGCACGAGGCTCTACCAGCAGGCCGAGAAGACCGCGCTGGACGACATGGCCCTCATCCCACTCGTCTACACCGGGACGGGCGCGCTGGTGAGCGACCGGTTCGTGAACCTGCGGCTGGACTACGACGGCGACCCGACGGTGGCGACCGCCGCGCTGAAGTAGCGGACCGGGATCTCACCCGGGCTGGAGCCGGACGGTGACGATCAGCCCGCCGCCGGGGCGCGGCACCGCGTAGACGGCGCCGCGGTGCGCCAGCACCACCGAGCGGACGATCGACAGCCCGAGGCCCGCGCCCTTGGCGGACTCGACGCGGTCGGCGTTGAGCCGCCGGAACGGCTCGAACAGCCGCTCGACCTCGTAGGCGGGCACCACCGGGCCGGTGTTCTCGACCTGGACGGTGGCGTAGCCGTCGAGCATGCCGGTGCGGATCCACAGCTCGCCGCCCTCGGCGTCGTTGTGCTTGATCGCGTTCTCGACGAGGTTGGACACCAGGTGCTCCAGCAGCACCGGGTCGCCGAGCGCCGTCCCGGACGTCAGCTCCCGGTGCACGGCCACGTCGTTGTCGTGCTCGCGGCGCGCGGAGTGCTCCAGCACCGTCGCGGCGACCTCGGCGAGGTCGACGGAGGTCCGGGCGGTCAGCTCGCGCTCGCTGCGGGCGAGCAGCAGCAGGCCCTCGATGAGCCGCTCGTGCCGGGCGTTGGTGGCGAGCAGCGTCCTGCCGACGGTGCGCAGGTCGTCGGACGCCTCCGGGTCGCCGAGCGCCACCTCCAGCAGCGTCCGGTTGATCGCGAGGGGGGTGCGCAGCTCGTGCGAGGCGTTCGCGACGAACCGGCGCTGGGAGTCGAACGCCTGGCCGAGCCGCTCCAGCATCGCGTCGAAGGTGTCGGCCAGCTCCTTGATCTCGTCGTCGGGGCCCTCCAGCGCGATCCGCTCGTGCAGGGTGCTCTCCGACAGCCGGCGGGCCGTCGTGGTGACCCGCTGCAGCGGGCTGAGCGCCCGGTCGGCGACGAACCAGCCGAGCACGAGGGTGATCACCCCGACCCCGGCGAGCGCCATCAGCGACCGGCCGACCAGCTGCCTCATCGTCTGCTCGACGAACTGGTGCTGCAGCTCGGCCGCCTCGGCGTCGGTGATGCCGAGGCCGATGACCTTGACGTTGCCGAGGATGTTGGCCATCAGCACCGACATCACGAACAGCAGCAGCGCCCCGGCCATGAAGAACAGCAGCCCGTACAGCAGGGTCAGCCGCAGCCGGACGCTCATCCGGCCGGGCAGCTTCTTCAGCTCGCCGAACGACGCGCCGCCCTCGCCGCGCCACACGTTCCGGCCGCCCGGCTCGGGGCCGGGGACCTGCTGCGGCCCGGGCCGCCGCCACCGGCCGGGGCGCGCGGACCGGTCGTCCGTCCCCGGCTGCGCCGGCTGCTGCCGGGCCTGCGGCCCGCCCGGCTCGTTCGCCTCGTTCGGGGCGTTCACGCCGTTCGGGCCGTTCGGGCCGTTCGGCTCGTTCTGCGGTGCGGATTCGGAAGTCAAAGGCGGTATCCCACTCCGGGCACGGTCTCGATGACCGGGGGGTCGCCGAGCTTCTTGCGCAGCGTCATCATCGTCACGCGGACGACGTTGGTGAACGGGTCGATGTGCTCGTCCCAGGCCTTCTCCAGCAGCTGCTCGGAGCTGACGACGGCGCCGTCCGCGCTGAGCAGCACCTCCAGCACCGCGAACTCCTTGCGGGTCAGCTCCACCGGGCGCCCGTCCCGGGTCACCTCGCGGCGGGCCGGGTCGAGCGCGACCCCGGCGCGCTCCAGCACCGGCGGCAGCGGCGCCGCGGCGCGGCGGCCGAGCGCCCGCACCCGGGCGATCAGCTCGGCGAAGGCGAACGGCTTGGCCAGGTAGTCGTCGGCGCCGATGGACAGCCCCTCGACCCGGTCGTCCAGCTCCCCCGCGGCGGTCAGCATGATGATCCGCGCGGGGTAGCGCTGCGCCACCAGCTGCTTGCACACGTCGTCGCCGTGCACCCGCGGCAGGTCGCGGTCGAGGACGATCACGTCGTACTCGTTCACCCCGGCGCGGTCCAGCGCGCCGGCGCCGTCGTAGGCCACGTCCACGGCCAGCGCCTCGCGGCGCAGCCCGGTCGCGATCGCGTCGGCGAGCACCCGCTCGTCCTCGACGACTAGAACACGCACTCTGCGTCCCCTTCCGGTCGGGGCGCGATCGCCCCGTGGTCCAGATATGCCACGGAAGTCGTAAGACGCCCGTAAACACCTGTTCAAGACGGCGTTCGCCTCGGCGCGTTAACTGGCGGCGTAAGGATCCGCGAAAATTGCACCGGCGAACAGGTTTACCTTCAGCCTACGGCTGGGTAGGCATGGGCACGATCCGGGAGGAGGCCCATGGGCGAGTTGTCCCGCACGATTCAGCAGCGGCTCGACGACGCGTACGCGTCGCTGCGCAGCGCCCACGCGGAAGGCGACACCTACCTGGCGGACATCCGTCAGGAGGAGATCAACGAACTGCGCCGGATCGCAGCGAACAACGACATCGGCGTCGAACCACCCCGCTGCGACTGAGACGCCCCACCGCAGGGAGCCCGGGACGCCCACGTCCCGGGCTCTTCTCGTCCCTCCGGGCCTCTTCTCGCCCGCCCCGGCCCCGCTAGTCCGTGAGGGGGTCGAGGGGCGCCAGCAGGTCGTGCAGGGCCTCGAACGTGCCCGGCCCGGCCGCCATGGTGAGCTCGGGCCCCGCCGGGGCGCCGTGGAGGCCCTCGACGCGCCCGCCCGCCTCCTGCACGATCAGCGCGCCCGCGCCGATGTCCCACGCCTGGACGCCGCGCTCGTAGTAGGCGTCGAGCCGCCCGGCCGCCAGCGAGCACAGGTCCACGCAGCAGGAGCCGCCGCGCCGGATGTCCCGGACGGCCGGGAGCACCCCGGTGAGCACCCGCGCCTGCGCGGCGCGCCGCACGGCGTCGTAGCCGAACCCGGTCGCCACCAGGGCCTGCCCCAGCGGCACCCGCTCGGTCACCCGCAGCTCCCGGGCGCCGGACGCGGTGCGCAGCAGCGCCCCGCCGCCGCGGAACGCCGTGTACGACTCGCCGCGCCGCGGCATCTCGACCGCGCCCGCGACCGCGACGCCGTCGACCTCGGCGGCGATGCTGACCGCCCAGTCCGGCAGGTCGTAGAGGTAGTTGACGGTCCCGTCGATCGGGTCGACCACCCAGCGGACGCCGCTGCCGCCGCCGCGCTCGCCGCCCTCCTCGCCGAGGAAGGCGTCGTCCGGGCGGGCGGCCCGGATCCGCTCGATGATCAGCGCCTCGGCGGCGCGGTCCATCTGGGTGACGACGTCGGTCGGCGACGACTTGGTCTGCACCACGTCCGGACCGCCGGCCGGCCGCTTGTCGACCAGCATCCGGCCCACCTCGCGGGCGGTCGCGGCGGCCAGGTCGAGCAGTTCCTCCGGCAGGCTCACTGGCCCTCCCCCTCCATCAGCTCCTCCATCAGCAGGCGCGGCAGCGCGGCGAAGCGCGGGTCGCTGCCCGGCGTCGCGGCCCGGACGAACGCGATGCCCAGCTCGGCGGCGCGTCCGGCCGCCTCCACGTCGAGGTCGTACTTGACCTCCATGTGGTCGGAGACGAACCCGATCGGCACGGCCGCCGCCGCGCGCACGCCCTCGCCGGCGAGCTTCTCCAGGTGGTCGGTGATCTGCGGCTCCAGCCACGGCTGGGACGGGGGGCCGCTGCGGCTCTGGTAGACCAGGTCCCAGGGCGTCCCGGGGGCGGCGCGGCCGGCGACGGTCCGGGCGGCCTCCTCCAGCTCGGCGACGTACAGCTCGCGGTTCGGCTGCGACAGCGGGACGCTGTGCGCGGTGAACAGCAGCCGCGCGCCGTCGGGGAGTCGGCCGAGCGCGTCCCTGGTGGCGTCCGCGAACGGATCGAGGAAGCCGGGGCGGTCGCAGTAGACGGGCAGCTTGTCGATCTCGGGCGCGCCGGGGACCTCTTCGCGGGCGCGCGCGATGTCCTGCAGGTACTGGTCGTTCGTGGAGTAGCCGCTGTAGGCGGACGTGACGAACGCCGCCGCGTGCCGGACACCGTCGTCCCGCATCCGCCGGACGGTGTCGGCGAGGTACGGGGTCCAGTTCCGGTTGCCCCAGTACACGGGCAGGTCGACGCCGTGGGAAGCGAAGTCCGCCTCGATGGCGGCCTTCAGCTCCCGGCACAGCCGGTTGATCGGGCTGACCCCGCCGAACAGGTGGTAGTGCTCCCCCACCTTCTCGAGCCGCTCGCGCGGGATGTTCCGGCCGCGGGTGACGTTCTCCAGGAACGGGATCACGTCCTCGGGCCCCTCCGGCCCCCCGAAGGACAGCAGAAGCAACGCGTCGTGGGACGTCATGGCTCCATCCAACCAGCCCGCTCCCGGTGCCCCGTCTCCGGTGGAGCACCGGGCGCGGTGACCGGCGACCCGTCAGGGGCCACGCCGGTCAGCTGTAGCGGGCCGCGTACGCCCTCGCGAGGTTCAGGACCTTCTGGACGTACCAGTCGGCGTGGTTGTAGTGCCAGATCGCCCGGTAGAGCTGCTGGCCGCCGCGGCCCGCGCCGTTCGCGCACAGGTACTTCGCCGCGCCCGGGATCGCGTCGTAGGGGTTCATGATGTCTGCCTTGCCGTCCCCGTCGCCGTCCACCCCGTAGCTCTTCCACGTGGCCGGCATGAACTGCATCGGGCCGAGCGCGCCGGCGCTGGAGCGGCCGGCGTTGCGGCCGTGGTCGCTCTCGACCTGCCCGATCGCGGCGAGCACCGTCCAGGACAGGCCGGGGCAGCTCGTGGCGGCCTGCTTGTACAGGTCCAGGTAGCTGTTCGCCTTCCCGCCCGTGCCGGACGACTGGTACTTGGCGTCGTGCAGGTTCACCACGTTCGCGCCGCGGCCGAGGATCTTGCGGACCGCCGTGACGACCTTCGCGGGGCTGACCCCGGGCGCGTTGACGAGCACCGCGACGTTCGGGACGAGGCCCATCTGCGTCCCGGACTTCTTGCTGACCAGCATGTTGATCCCGGGCAGGCCGAGGTCTCCGGAGCCGCCCATGGTCAGCTTCGGGATCGTCCGGCCGACCACCGGGTACTCGTAGCCCTTGGTCAGCTGCAGCTGCTTGGCGGCGTCCGGCGACACGACGAAGCGGTCGGCCGCGAGCGCCGCCCACAGGTCGGTCCGCTTCGCGGTGCCGGGCGGCGTCCAGGAGCGGAACGAGGACGGGTCGACCGCGAACGCGTTCACCTGGCGGCCCTGGAGCTGGACGGCCCCGCCGGCGACCGCCACGACGTCGCGGACCCTCTTCAGCTTCGCGATCTTCGCGATCTTGGCGGCGGAGATGGACCCGGCCTCGGCGGCGAGCACGTCCGGCGGGACGACCCGGCGCAGCGGCGCGACCTGCCCCTCGTCGACGACCTTCACGGGGTCGCCCTGGCCCGCGCTCGGCGGGGCGTCGCCGCGCGACCCGCCGGGCGAGGCGGCGTGCCCGCCGGAGCCGTCCGTGGTCAGCGCCGCGTAGACGCCGGCGGACGTGCTGGCGACGGCGAGCGCGGCGATGGTCGCGATGAGCAGCGGCAGGACGCGCCGCGGGCCCCCGCCCGCCGCGCCCGCCGGGGCGCCGGGCGACGACCGGCCCGTGCGCCGCTTCTTCTGCGGCCTCTGCCGGGGCGGGCGCGCGGCGGTCGCCGGAGCGTCCGGCGCCCCGTCCTCGGCCGCGCGCGGTGCTGATGGAGGAGCCACAACATTTCCCAACGAGTGTCGCTACGGGTGAGTTACACGTCTTGGCACTTCTTTCCCCCAGGTAACGTGATCATGGGGCTGAAGTCGATCGATGGGGCCGGGGGCGCCCCTCCTCCCGGTGGGGAGGGGAGTCGCGGATGTCCGGTCCGTACCGGGAGCTGCTGTCGGTTCCCGGCGCCCGGCCGTTCGTCGCCGCCGGGTTCGTCGGCCGCATGTCGATGTCCATGGTGGGGATCGGCATCGTCCTTCTCGTGTCCGCGGTTACCGGATCGTACGGTATCGCCGGTTCTGTGACCGCGACCCTCTCGGTCGCCTACGCCGTCGGTGCCCCGCTCAGCGCCCGGTACGCCGACCGGTACGGGCAGCGCCGCGTCCTGGTCCCGCTGGTGGCGGCCAACACCGCGAGCTTCACCGTGCTGATCGTGTTCGCGCTGGCCGGGCTGCCGGTGTGGACGCTGTTCCCGGCCGCCGCGGCGGCCGGGCTGACGCAGGTGTCGCTCGGCGCGTGGGTGCGGGCCCGCTGGTCGCACGTGCTGCGCGACTCCCCCACCCGGCTGCACACCGCGTTCTCGTTCGAGTCGGTGGTGGACGAGGGCATCTTCGTCACCGGGCCGCTGGTCGTCACGGCGCTGGCCACCGGCGTGCACCCGGCGGCGGGCCTCGGTGCGGCGGCCGCCTGCACGCTGGCGGGCTGCCTGGCGCTCGCCGCGCAGCGCGGCACCGAGCCCCCGCCGCGTCCGCGCGCCCCCGGGATGCGCGGCGGGGTGTTCCGCAATCCCGGCGTCGTCGTGATCACGCCGGTGTTCCTGGCGCTCGGCATGGTGTTCGGCGCGATCGACGTCAGCGGCGTGGCGTTCGCCCAGGAGGAGGGGCACAAGGCGCTCGCCGGCGTGCTGCTCGGCTGCTACGCGCTCGGCAGCGGCACCGCGGCGCTCTGGTACGGGGCGCGGCACTGGCGGCGCCCGCTCGCCCGCCGCTTCCTCGCCGGGCTCGGCCTGCTGACGGCCGGGCTGGTGCCGCCCGTCCTGGTCGGGAACCTGTGGCTGATGATGGCCGTGGTGTTCTTCTCCGGGCTGGCGATCTCGCCGACGATCATCCCCGGCTACGGGCTGGTCGAGCGGCTCGTCCCGCCGCACCAGTTGACCGAGGGACTGGCGCTGGTCTCCACGTCGGTCGGGGTGGGGGTGGCGGCCGGGTCGTCGCTGTCCGGACGGGTCGTGGACGCGCACGGCGGGCACGCGGCGTTCCTCGTCCCGCTGGGGTCGGCGGTGGTGGCCGCGCTGATCGGCCTGGCGGGGTCCCGGACCCTCAGTAAACGTGAACTTTCCTCACGATCGATTGCCGAGTAGAGTCGCCGCATGTCACCCGTGACCCACCAGAAGTGGCAGAACTGGGCGGGAAACCAGCAGGCCACCCCGCACCGCGTCGCGACCCCCGGCACCACCGCCGAGGTGGCCGCGGCCGTCCGGTCCGCCGCGTCCGACGGCCTCACCGTCCGGATGACCGGCACCGGCCACTCCTTCACCGGCGCCGCCGTCGCCGAGGGCGTGCTGCTGCGCCCGCAGGCGCTCACCGCGGTCCGCTCCGTCGACACCGCGACCGGCCTGGTCACCGTCGAGGCCGGGCTGCCGCTGCACGCCTTCAACCGCGTCCTCGCCGAGCACGGCCTGGCCCTGGCCAACATGGGCGACATCCAGGAGCAGACCGTCGCGGGCGCGCTCCAGACCGCCACGCACGGCACCGGACGCGACGCCGCCGGCCTCGCCTCCCAGGTCGCCGCCCTCGAACTCGTCCTCGCCGACGGCTCCACCGTCACCTGCTCGCCCGACGAGCACCCCGAGCTGTTCGACGCCGCCCGCGCCGGCCTCGGTGCCCTCGGCGTCGTCACCGCCATCACGTGGAAGACCGTCCCGGCCTTCCTCCTGCGCGCGCAGGAGGAGCCGATGAAGTGGGACGAGGTCCTCGCCCGCGTCGACGAGTTCGACGACGCCAACGAGCACTTCGAGTTCTACTGGTTCCCGCACACCGAGGGCTGCCTCACCAAGCGCAACAACCGCGTCGAGGGCCCGGCCGAACCGCTGCCGAGGTTCAAGTACTGGATGGACGACGAGTTCCTGTCCAACAAGGTCTTCGGCGCCGTCAACCGGCTGACGCACCTGGCCCCCGCCACCACGCCCTTCGTCAACGGCATCTCCGCCAAGGCGCTCGGCGCCCGCACCTACAGCGACGACTCGTACAAGGTGTTCACCAGCCCCCGCACGGTCCGCTTCAAGGAGCAGGAGTACGCGATCCCGCGCGAGGAGCTCGTCCCCGCGCTGCGCGAACTGCGCTCCCTGTTCGCCCGCAAGGACTGGCGCGTCAGCTTCCCGATCGAGGTGCGGCTGCTCCCGCAGGAGGACGCCTGGCTGTCGATGGCCCACGGCCGCCGCAGCGCGTTCATCGCCGTCCACGTCTACTACAAGGACCGGCACCAGGAGTACTTCCGCGGCGTCGAGGACCTCCTCACCGCCCTCGACGGCCGCCCGCACTGGGGCAAGCTCCACACCCGCGACGCCACCTACCTGGAGAAGGTCTACCCCCGGTTCACCGACTTCCAGCGGCTGCGCGACGAGCTCGACCCCGACCGCCGCTTCGCCAACCCCTACACCCGCCAGGTCTTCGGGGACTAGGCGTCACGGGCCCTGGGTGATCCGGGGGTCGGCGCCGTTCTGGTCGTTCTGCTGGCCGTCGCCGCCCGCGCCGCCCTCGGAGGTCTTCGTCGGCGACGGGGTCTGCGGGCTCTGCGGCGTGCTGGGGGCCGAGGACGTGGGCGCCGTCGGCTCGGTCGGCCGCTGCGAGGTGGGCGGCGCCGTGGTGGGCGCCCCGGTCGTCGGGACGCCGCCCGACGGCCCCTCGCTCGGCGCGGAACCGGACGACGTCGCGTGCGTCGACGGGGCGGGCGACGTCGGGGACTCGTCCGTGCCGCCGCCACCGCCGCCGCCTCCGGTCAGCGCCTTGGAGAGCGTCGTGCCGCCGCTCTTGCCGTTGCCGATCGGCGCGCCGGTGGCCGCCTCGTAGACGGTGATGCCGCCGATGACGATCGCGAAGATCGCGGCGGACGACACCACGAGCTTCACCCAGTGCTGCTTGACCCAGTCGGCGGTGGCGTCGAGCGCCGACCGGCGGACCACCTCGCGGACGGCCTCCGGACCCGCCGCCGCGGCGAGCGCGTCGGCGACCGTCTCCGCGGGGGTGCGGTCCAGGCGCGTCGCGTTCGGGTCCCCGCCGCCGAGGTCGCCGGGGAGGGCCAGGTCGAGGCGGGTCGCGTTCGGGTCGCCCGCCGGCCACACCACGGTCCGCGTCGGGTCGGCGCTCCGCGCCTCCGCCGCCGCCTGCTCCGCCGCGCCCTGCCGGTGCACCGCCGCCTGGAGGTGGGTCAGGTCCTTGATCTGGTTGCGGCCCTGGTCGAGGTAGTGCTTCACGACCGCGGAGCCCGCCGTCGACATCACGCTCATCAGCCCCGCGCCGATGATCGTCCCGTAGACGCCCAGGTAGGACGCTCCGACGGCGGCGGCCAGCGTGGCCACCCCACTGGCGATCAGCTGCGTCGTGCTGACATCCGGCAGCGTGCGCCGCATCGACCCTTTCACCCCTGTTCGTTCGCCCGAAACCCCCGAAAACCAAACTATTCGGAAGATCGGAGTGTTCCTGCCACAGACGTGACGCTCCTAACCTCGAACGGGTGGAGCGCACGGCCGCGCTCAGGCAGAGTGTGGAAAAGGATCCACAAGAATCCGGCAGGGCGCCCCCGGCCGCCCCGCGACACCGGCAAGCTAGGTCAGGTGCCCTCTTCGGCCTCGTGAAGAGGGCTTCGAGAGCGGCGATGTTCGGACATGCCGGGTACGGTGCTGGCAGCAGGTGTGTCCGGAAGAGAGACTCGGGAACCCGGGGGAAGGGCACGCATGCGCCCTCGGCGGGCAACGGGCGACCGGCCGGTGAGACCGCGGCCGGACGGTCCGGCGCCCTCCGTGCCGTCAGGAAGGGCAGGAAGGACACGCATGCAGGAGCTGCGCCTCGTCGCGGTCAGCGAGGACGGTACGTACCTCGTCCTGGCCACCGCGGGCCGAGGCACCCGGTTCACCCTGCCCGTCGACGACCGGCTCCGCGCAGCGGTCCGTGGGCACTTCTCCCGCCTCGGCCAGTTCGAGATCGAAGTGGAGAGTCCCTTGCGTCCCAAGGAGATCCAGGCCCGCATCCGGTCCGGCGAGACGGCGGAGGAGATCGCCGAGTCGGCGGGGATCCCGGTCGAACGCGTCCGCTGGTTCGAGGGCCCGGTCCTGCAGGAACGCGAGTACATGGCGCAGCAGGCGCAGCGCGTCGCGGTGCGCCGGCCCGGCGAGACCACGCTCGGCCCGCCGCTCGGGGAGACCGTCGAGGAGCGGCTCGGCCGCGGCGGCGTCGACCTCGAGGAGGTCGAGTGGGACTCCTGGAAGTGCGAGGACTCCACCTGGCGGGTCCGGCTGTCGTTCTTCGACAACGGTCGCCCGCACGCCGCCGAGTGGTCCTTCGACCCGCGCCGCCGGCACGTCTCCCCGCTCGACGAGATCGCCGCCCGCCTCACCGCCGTCGAATGGGACGAGGAGACGCTGTCGGACACCGTCACCCCGCTCGTCCCGCGCCGTCCCGCGATGAAGGTCGTGCAGAACGACCGGCTCCCGAGCGACCGGGACGCCGGCGCGCGCGGCCTGCCCGCCGAGCCGGAGCAGCCCGCCGCGCCCGGCCCGCTGCGCCCCGCCGAGCCGCCGCAGTACATCGTCGAGCGCGGCCGCATGGTCGACCCGCGCCCCGCGTTCCGGGACGCGCCCGGCGAGGGCGCGCCGCTGCGCGAGGCGTCCCGCCCGCTCTCCGCCGACGGCCCCCGCGAGGCCCCGCGGCTGCGCGAGGCCCCCGAGCCCGCCCGTCCCGCCGAGGACGTCCGGGCCCGCGACGACCGCTCCGCCCGCGAGGAGGAGCCGCGCGTCCCGCAGGCGCGCCGGGAGCCGCCGGCCGCCGAGGCGCCCGCAGGGGACGCGGAGTCCCGCGCGGAGAGCGCCGCCGAGGCGGCCGGGCCTTCGGAGCGCGAGGAGTCGCGTCCCGAGACGGCGAGCGACGCCCCCGAGACCCTTGAGGAGGCGCGTCCCGCCGAGGCCGAGGCGTCCGCCGACGACGACCGCACGGCTCAGGACGCGGAGCCCGCCGAGGAGACCGGGACGTCTCAGAGCGCGGACGAGGACCCGCGGCCCGTGGCGAGCGAGGAAGCCCAGGACGACGACGAGCGGCAGAGCGCCGACGCCGGCGTCCCCGCCGAGACCGCGAAGGCCGGCGAGGACGAGCGGCCGGACGGCGACGCCCCGCAGGACGAGGACGCGCAGGCGTCGCGCGAGGAGCCCACCGAGGACAAGGCCGCCGGCGAGGAGCCCGCCCCGCAGGAGGCGGAGGCGGCGCAGGCGCACGACGAGGCCGAGGACGCCCCGGCACCGGCGGCGGCGCGGGAGAGCGACGAGCCCGCCGAGAGCGACGGCGGCGAGGCCGCGCGGGACCGGCGCCCGGCGCCCGCGCCCGAGGAGAAGGCCGCCCGGCCGGACCCGGCTCCGCCGCAGCCCGCCCAGCAACCGGCACAGCAGCAGCCGGCACAGCAGCAGCCCGCCCCGCAGCATCCGGCGCGCCGGGAGCCGTCCCGGCCGCCCGCGAAGAAGAAGCCGGCCCGGCCCACCATGCCCGCCGCCGCTCAGGACAAGCCGGTCACCGGCTCCCCGGCGGCCGCGGCGGCGGAGTCCGCGGCGCAGCGGCCCGCGCGGCCCCGCCGCAAGGCCAAGGGGAAGCGCGCGTCCGTGCCGTCCTGGGACGAGATCATGTTCGGCGCCCGCCGCCCCGAGTGACCGCGGGCCGCGGCCGTGGGGGGCGGGGCGCGGCGGGGGCCCCCCCGGGGGCGCGGCCGCCCGCGCCGCGGCCCGCGGCGCGGCGGGCCGGTGCTGGGGC
>NZ_JBEYYT010000231.1:0-14565 GCF_040645715.1 Spirillospora sp. NPDC046719
GACGCGGCCGCCGCGCTGGTCGCGTGCGCGCGGCTGTGGGACGACCGGGAGCGGCCGGCGCTGACGCGGGACGACCTGATGGAGATGGGCGCCGAGCTCGGCAGCGACGTGCCGTTCGCGCTGCTCGGCGGGACCGCGATCGGCGTGGGGCGGGGCGAGCGCCTCACCCCGGCGCTGACCCGCGGCACCTTCCACTGGGTGTTCGCGGCGGCGGACGGCGGCCTGTCGACGCCCGAGGTCTACGCCGAGTGCGACCGGCTGCGGGAGGCGGCGGGGGAGAGCGCCCCGCGGCCGTCCGTCGCGGAGGACCTGATGACGGCGCTCGCGACCGGTGACGCGAAGGCGCTCGGCGCCGCGCTCGCCAACGACCTGCAGCCCGCCGCGCTGGAGCTGCGGCCGTCGCTGGCCCGCACCCTGAACGCCGGGCGGGACCTCGGCGCGATCGGCGCGCTGGTGTCCGGGTCGGGCCCGACCTGCGCGTTCCTCGCCGAGACCGACGAGGACGCCGCCGACCTCGCCGCGGCGCTGGACGGCGCGGGGGTGGCCGAGCAGATCGTCCGGGCGCAGGGCCCGGTGCCCGGCGCGACCGTGCTCTGACCCCGGCGGGGCGGCGGCGCGTTCCTCGTCGGGACGTGCCGGTAGCGTCACGGTGTGTGCTCTCGGCACACAAGCGAACTCCGCGCGCCTCGGCGGCGTCCTGATCAATGACGCCGATTCCGCGACGAGGTGGAGCGATGACGTACCTGACGGGGCTGCTGGGGCTGGTGGCCGTCCTGATGATGGCGACTCTCGCCGTCCGGGCCGTCCGCCGCGACCGCGCGATCCGCCGCGACGCCCCCGACGCGGCGATCTCCTCCCGCCGTCCCCCGCTACGCTGAGGCCAGGCGGGCGCTCCGGCGCGCCACGCGTGCCCGCACGCGCCCGCGCCGCGTCCCCCGAACTCAGGAAGCCGTATGGCCGCCCTCTCGCTGCTGATCGTCCTGGCCCTCCTCGTGCTCGCCGGCCTGGCCGTGCTGGTCGTCGTGATCGTCTCCGTGAGCGCCCGGAAGCGCGGCTCGGACTCGGCGTACCGCCCGCCCGGCGCCCCGTATCCGCCGAACGCCCCGTATCCGCCGAACCCGCAGTTCCCGCCGCAGCCGCCCTACGGGCAGCCGGGGCAGCCGGGGCCGCAGGGCCCGCCCGCCCCGCCCCAGGGCTGACCGCACGGGCGGTGCGCACGGGGCAATAGGCTGGACGGCGTCGTGAATCTGATCAACGTTGAGAACGTCGCGAAGGCGTACGGGCCGAAGCCGCTGCTGGACGCGGTGTCCCTCGGGCTGGACGAGGGCGACCGGGTCGGGGTCGTCGGCCGCAACGGCGGCGGCAAGAGCACGCTGGTGCAGGTCCTGGCGCGCGAGGTCGAGCCGGACGCGGGCCGCGTCACGCACGCGCGGGGCCTGCGCCTGGGGTACCTGACGCAGCGGGACGTGTTCCCGGAGGGCGCCACGGTCAGGTCGGTGGTGCTGGGGGACCGCGCCGAGCACGAGTGGGCGGGCGACACCCGGGCCCGCGACGTCCTGGCCGGGCTGCTCGCCGACGTCGACCTGGACGCGCCGCTGGCCGGGATGTCCGGCGGGGAGCGGCGCCGGATCGCGCTGGCGCGGCTGCTCGTCCCCGAGTCGGACCTGCTGATGCTGGACGAGCCGACCAACCACCTCGACATCGAGGCGATCGCGTGGCTGGCCCGGCACCTGAAGGACCGCCGGGTCGCGCTGCTCATCGTCACGCACGACCGCTGGTTCCTCGACGAGGTCACCGACCGCACGTGGGAGGTCGTGGACGGCCGCGTCGAGCGGTACGAGGGCGGCTACTCCGCCTACGTGCTGGCGAAGGCGGAGCGGTCCCGGATCGCGGCGGCGACGGAGGCCAAGCGGCAGAACCTGCTGCGCAAGGAGCTGGCGTGGCTGCGGCGCGGCCCGCAGGCCCGCACGTCCAAGCCGAAGTTCCGGGTGGACGCGGCGCAGGCGCTGATCGCCGACGAGCCGCCGCTGCGCGACTCGGTGGAGCTGACGACGTTCGCGACGGCGCGGCTCGGCAAGACCGTGTACGACATCGAGGACGTCACCGTGCGGGTCGGCGACGACGGCCGCGACATCTTCGAGCGGATGACGTGGCGGCTCGGCCCCGGTGACCGGGTGGGGCTCGTCGGCGTCAACGGCAGCGGCAAGAGCACGCTGCTGCGGCTGCTGGACGGCTCGGTCACGCCGGTGTCGGGGAAGGTCGTGCGGGGCAGGACCGTCCAGCTCGCGCACCTGTCGCAGAACCTGGAGGAGCTGGACCCGTCCCGGCGGGTGCTGGAGTCGGTGGAGGAGATCCGCCGCCGCATCACGGTCGGGAAGCGGGAGTGGACGGCGAGCCAGCTGCTGGAGCGGCTCGGGTTCGCCGGGGACCGGCAGTGGACGCCCGTCGGGGACCTGTCGGGCGGTGAACGGCGCCGCCTGCAGGTGCTCCGGCTGCTGATGGGCGAGCCGAACGTGCTGCTACTCGACGAGCCGACGAACGACCTCGACATCGAGACGCTCACCGAGCTGGAGGACCTGCTGGACGGCTGGCCCGGCACCCTCGTCGTCGTCAGCCACGACCGGTACTTCCTGGAGCGCATCACCGACCACGTGGTGGCGCTGCTCGGCGACGGGCGGGTGTCGATGCTGCCGGGCGGGGTCGACGAGTACCTGGAGCGCCGCGCCGCCGGAACGGCCCTGACCCGGACGGCCCAGGCGCGCGCGCAGGAGGCGCCCGCCGCCGCGCCGCCGAAGCCGAAGGGCGGGCAGGACTGGAAGGTCCGCAAGGAGCTGGACCGGCTCGAACGCCGCCTGGAGAAGCTGTCCGGCCAGGAGGCGGAGCTGCACGAGCAGCTGGCCGCGCACGCCACCGACTTCGTCAGGCTCCAGGAGCTGGACGGGCGGCTGAAGGAGATCCAGGCGGAGGCGGCCCGGGTCGAGGAGGAGTGGCTGATGCTCGCCGAGGACGTCGACTGAGACCTCGGATCGTCCGGACCCCTGGTGCTCGGCGTCCGGAATCGCCATGATCCGACAATGACGACTTGGATCGTGAAGATCGACGACGCGCCGGGGGACGGTCCGCGGCTCGCGGTGAAGGACGCCATCGACGTGGCCGGGCTGCCCACCACGGCGGGCAGCCGGGCGGTGGCCGAGCGCGCCGCGCCGGCGGCGGCGGACGCGCCCGTTGTCGCGTCAGCGCGCGCGCAGGGCGCCCGCATCGTCGGGAAGGCCAACCTCACCGAGTTCTGCCTGGGCGCCGACGGCGTCAACCCGTGGTCGGGCACGCCGGTGAACCCCCTGGACCCGTCGCGGGTGCCGGGCGGGTCGTCCAGCGGGTCGGCGGTCGCGGTCGCGAGCGGGGAGGCGGACGTCGCCTTCGGCACCGACACCGCGGGGTCCGTGCGGATCCCGGCGGCGTGCTGCGGGATCGCGTCGCTGAAGACGACCCACGGGCGCGTCCCGCTGGACGGCGTCTATCCGCTCTCCCCGACGCTCGACACCGTCGGGCCGATGGGCCGCGACGTCGCCGCCGTCGTCACCGGCATGCGGCTGATCGAGCCGGGCTTCGCCCCGGACGCCTACGACCCCGGCATGACGGTCGGGCGGCTCCGCGTCCCGAACGTGGACCCGGCGATCGACGCGGCCGTGGACGACGCGCTCCGCCGGCTCGGCCCGATCACCGACGAGACCTGCGAGCACTTCCAGGACGCGGCGCTCGCGAACGGCGTGTTCGTCGGGGAGGAGGCGTACGCGCGGAACGGCGGGCTGCTCGGCGACCCGTCCAAGGTGAGCGAGCGGATGTACCGGCGGCTCAACGTGCTGAAGGAGGCCGCGGCGGGCAGGCGCCCGTGGGCCGAGCAGCTCCAGAAGACGGTCCGGGCGGAGTTCGACGCGCTGCTGGACCGGCACGGCGTGCTCGCGCTGCCGGTGCTGGCCGGGGTCGCGCCGGAGCCGCCGGGCGGCGATGACGACCTGCTGCTGACGATGCTCACCGGGCCGGTCAACGTGGCGGGGCTGCCGGCGTTCGCGCTGCCCGTCCCGCTGCCGGGCTCGCACCTCCCCGCGTCCGTGCAGCTGATCGGCCCGGCGGGCGGCGAGGAGCGGCTCTGCGCCGTCGCCGCCGCACTGGAAGAGGCGCTCGCCTGAGGCGGGTACCAGCGGCCGGAGCCCCTTCCTGCGGAGATCACGCGTCGAAGGGGATCAGGAGGGTGCGGAGCAGGACGGCCAGGGTCTCGCGCTGCTCGGGCGTGAGGGCCTCCAGGATGGCCTGCTCGCGGCCCAGCAGGTCGGCGAACGCGGCGTCCACGCGCGTCAGGCCCGCCTCGGTGAGGCGGACCTGGACGCCGCGCTTGTCCTGCGGGTCGGGGTGCCGCTCGACCAGGCCGGCGGCGGCGAGCCGGTCGATGCGGTTGGTCATGGTGCCGGACGTCACCAGCGTCGCGCGCAGCAGCTGCCCCGGGCTGAGCTGGTAGGGGGAGCCGGCCCGGCGCAGCGCGGTGAGGACGTCGAACTCCCACGACTCCACCTGGTGGGCGGCGAACACGGCGCGGCGGGCGCGGTCGAGGTGCCGGGCCAGCCGGGACACCCGGCTGAGGACCTGCAGCGGCCGGACGTCCAGGTCCGGGCGCTCGGCCTGCCACGCGGCGACCAGCCGGTCGACCTCATCCTCCATGCCGCAAGCCTAACCTGTCTTGATATCGAGGGACCTGCGGCCGGTCGCCACTAGCCGAACAGGGTTCGCTCGACGTGCTGGGTGTCGGCGTACTCCTTCACCGAGACGATCCTCCCGTCCCGGACCACGTAGATCCCGGCGCACCGGTTGTCGTAGATCCTGCCCGACCGGGTGATCCCCTTCGCCGTCCACTCGGCCAGCACCTGGTCGCCCTCGGCGATCACGTTGACCAGCGCCACCTCCGGCGCGGTGCCCGGCTTGAACAGGCCGCCGGTCGCGGCCCCGAGGAAGTCGTCCACGATGGCGTCCCGGCCCTTCCAGGTGCCGCTCAGCGGCAGGTCGCCGGGGTAGGTCCAGGTCGCGTCCTCGGCGAAGCTCTCCCTGATCGTCGCCAGGTCCCCGTCGGCGACGGCCCGGACGTAGCGGACCACGACGTCCTTCGGGGTCGTCCCGGTCCCGGCGGTCTTCTGGGTCTCGGTGCTCATCTCGGTCTCCTTGCTTTCAGTGGTCGGTGCTCTCAGCGGTCGATGGTGAGGACGGCGTTGCCGCGGACGCGGCGTTCGCGCAGGTCGGCGAGGACGGCGGCGGTCTCCGCCCAGTCGGCGGACCGCCCGATCTCCGGGTGCAGCCGCCCGCCGGCGACGAGCCGGACCAGCACGGCCAGGTCGTCGGCGTTCGCGGTGTCGGCGTCCTCGTAGTGGAAGTGCCGGATGGTCGCCGACTCCGGGCCGTCGAAGAACCGGAAGAAGTCGAGCGTCACGGGCGTCCGGGACGCCTGCCCGAACCAGATCAGCGTGCCGCGGCGCCGCAGCCGCGCCAGCGCGTCCGGGAACGCCCGGCCGCCGGTCGACTCCAGCACCAGGTCGAACGGGCCCTCCGCGGACGCCGCGTCCGGCACCACCGTCGCGCCGAACTCCGCCAGCCGCCGCCCGCGCTCCGGCGTCGCCGACACCGCGGTGACCTCCGCGCCCGCCGCGGCGGCCAGCTCGGTGACGTAGTGCCCCACGCCGCCGGACGCCCCCGTGAGCAGGACCGTCCGTCCCGCGAGCGGCCCGGCGGCGCGCAGCAGCCGCAGCGCGGTGAGGCCCGCCAGCGGCAGCGCCGCCGCCGTCTCCACCGGCACCGAGGCGGGCAGCTCCGCGAGCGACCCGGCCGGCACCGCCGCGTACTCGGCCCAGCCCGCCGACGGCGGATGCCCGACGACCCGCGTCCCGCACGCCGGGCCCGACCCGTCGGCCGCCGCCTGGACGACCAGGCCCGCGACGTCCTTGCCGGGACGCCAGCCGGGCCGGTCGCCCTCCAGCTGGAACGTCTCGCCGCGGTTGACCGAGAACGCCGCCACCTTCACCAGCGCCTCGTCCGGGCGCGGCTCCGGCTCGTCGACGTCGGCGAACGCGACCGCCTCCCGCGCGTCGCCGGTCGGCACGAGTGCCTTCACGATCCCTCCTCGCGTCCCTGCCCCGGTGACCCCTCACCGGTGCGGTGGACCCAGTGGACCGCACCCCGAACACCCCGGTCCAACAGCCATTGAGCAGGAACGACAACCGCCGGTTGTCGCCCCTTGTCCACCGGTCGGTGGACGGGAGGTTCAGCCGGTCGGGGCTCATGCCGGAGGGGGCCGCGGCGCGAGCATTTCGGGCATGAGAGATCTTCCTGTGCGCATGGCCCGGTGGAGCGCCGGGCACCCCTGGCGGGCGATCGCCGGCTGGTTCCTGTTCGTCGCGCTGTGCCTCGGCATCGGCATCTCGGTCGGCGGGCACGCGGCGACCAGCGCCGACTTCCGGATCGGCGAGGCCGGACGCGCCGAGGCGATGGCCGCCCGCGGCGGCCTGGAGCAGAAGCCGGCCGAGCAGGTGCTGATCACGGCGAAGCCCGGCGCGGGCCGCCTGGACGCGGCGCAGGCGGACGCCGCCGCCCGCGACGCCGCGGCCCGGATGGCGCGGCTGCCCGAGGTCGCGTCGGTGTCCCCGCCGATCCGCGCGGCGGACGGGACGGCGGTCCGCGTCCAGGTCACGATGCGGGGCCCCGAGCTGGAGGGCAAGAAGCACGTCGCGCCGCTGATCGCGCAGACCGCGCAGGTCCAGGCCGCGCACCCCGGGGGGCGGGTCGAGGAGACGGGCGGCCCGTCGGTCAGCAAGGGCGTCGACCACCTGCGCGGGCAGGACCTGTCGCGGACCGAGGTGATCGCGCTGCCCGTCACGCTGGTCACGCTGCTGGTCGTGTTCGGGTCGGTGGCGCTGGCCGTGGTGCCGCTGCTGCTCGCGCTGTCCTCGATCGCCGCGGCCGTCGGGCTGTCGATGCTGGCCTCGCACGTCTTCCCGGACGCGGGCGTCGGCACCAACGTCATCCTGCTCATCGGCATGGCCGTCGGCGTCGACTACACGCTCTTCTACCTGAAGCGGGAGCGCGAGGAGCGCGCCCGGTCGGGCGGCCGGCTGTCGCCCGCCGCCGTCGTGGAACTGGCCGCCGCCACGTCCGGGCGGGCCGTGGTCGTCTCCGGCATCGCCGTCGCCGTCTCCAGCGCCACGCTGTACCTCGCCGACGACGTGATCTTCTCCTCCATCGCGACCGGCGCGATCGTCGTCACCGTCGTCGCCGTCCTCAGCTCCCTGACCGTCCTGCCGGCGCTGCTCGCCAAGCTCGGCCAGTGGGCGGAGAGCCGCCGGGAGCGCCGGATCCGGCGCGGCAAGCGGGTGCGCGGGACGCGCTCCGAGTCCGGCGGGCGGATCACCCGCGCCCTGCTGCGGCCGACCGGAAAGCACCCCGCCGCCACGCTGGCCGTCGGCCTGCTGGTCATGCTCGCGCTCACCGCGCCGCTCCTCGGCATGAAGCTCACCGACATGGGCCGCGAGACCCATCCCCGCACCATCCCGGCGATGCAGGTCTACGACCGGCTCAACGCCGCGTTCCCCGAGCTCAAGGCCATGCACCAGGTCGTCGTGGAGGCCGGCCCGGCGCGCCGGGCGGAGGTGGCGGACGCGCTGCGCGACCTCGGCCGCCGCGCGCAGCACGACCCGCGCATGTCCGGGACGTCCCGGCTCCGCGTCTCGCAGGACGGCCGGACCAGCCTGCTGGAACTGCCCGTCCCGCACTACGTCAGCGACCCGGCCGCCGTCGCGTCCCTGAAGAGCGTCCGCGACGACTACGTCCCCGCCACGGTCGGCAGGCTGCCCGGCGTCAAGGTCGCCGTCACCGGCGACGTCGCCCGCTACGCCGACTACCCCGACCATCAGAAGCAGAAGATGCCGCTCATCATTGCGTCGCTGCTGCTGGTCACCTTCGGGATGACGGTGTGGGCGTTCCGGTCCGTGGTCCTCGGCGCGGTCGGCGTGCTGCTGAACCTGCTGTCGGCCGGCGCCGCACTCGGCCTGCTCGTCCTGACGTTCCAGGAGACGTGGGCGGAGGGCCTGCTCGGCTTCACCTCCACCGGGACGATCGGCTCCCGCGTCCCGCTGTTCCTGTTCGTGATCCTGTTCGGCCTGTCCATGGACTACCAGGTCTTCGTGATCAGCCGGATCCGGGAGGCGCGGCTCGCCGGCGCCTCCACCCGCACCGCCGTCCTCGACGGCATCGGACGCTCCGCCGGCGTCGTCACCAGCGCCGCGTTCGTCATGGTGACCGTCTTCGCCAGCTTCATCCCGCTGCACATCATCGAGATGAAGCAGATGGGCTTCGCGCTCGCCGTGGCGGTGCTGGTGGACGCGTTCGTCATCCGCATCGTGGTGCTGCCCGCCCTGATGCTGCTGCTCGGCGAACGGACCTGGTGGCCGTCCCGGCCGGCGCCCGCCGCCGTCTCGGCGCCCGCCCCCGCGAAAGTAGGCTGACCGGCGTGACTCCGCCCACTCCCGAAGTAGCGGGCTTCCTGCAACGGCGGCTAAGCCGCCGTACAGCGGACCAGCCCGGCCCGATGGAGAACGTTCAAGGCCCCGACGTGGTCGGCGTCAGCGGTCAATCCGCACGCGGTGCACTCGAATCTGGTTCGCGTGGGGCGGTTCTCCCTGGCCACGTGTCCGCAACCTCCGGCGGAGGGCGGGCAGGTGCGAGAGGTATTGCGGGCATTCACCAGGATCACGCGGCGACCGGCGCTTTCAGCCTTGTCCGCCAGGATTCCCAGGAACAGCCCCCAACCCGCGTCCAGGATGCTTCGGTTCAGACCCGCTTTGGCGGCGGCCCCGTTGGGCAGGAACGCCCCTTCTTGTTCCGGGTCGGGTATAGGAGTGGGCGCCTTGGTCATGCCCGCGGCGTTGAGGTCCTCGTACACGATGACGTCGTGGTCGCGTACGAGTTTCAAGGCGGTCTTGTGATGGTGGTCCAGACGCTGCCGCCGGATCTTGGTGTACAACTTGGCGACCTTGCGCGCCGCTGCGCGATGTCTCTTCGTTCGACGCTTCGTGTTCTTGGGGAAGGCGTCCAGGTGGCGTTGCGCGGCGGCGAGCGCCTCGGCCATCGATGCCAGGAAGCGCGGGTTGTGGACGTGCTCGCCGTCGGACGTGGTGAGCAGGTGCGTCACACCCATGTCGATGCCGACGACGGACCGGGTGCACGGCAGCGGCTCCACCGGGACGTCGTCGCAGGCCAAGATCACGAACCAGCGGCGGCCTTCCCGCTTCACGCTGATCGTCTTCACGCGTCCCCGGACCGGGCGGTGCTGGTGCACCCGGATGTGCCCGACGCCTTGCAGGCGGACTCGGGTGTGGAGGTCGTGCGGGGTGGAGCCCCAGCGGCAGCCGTCGCCGTCCCGGGGGAACTCGACCGTGTCGAAGTGCCCGACGCCTTTGAACCGCGGGTGGCCGGGCGCCTGCCCGGCCTTGACACGGCGGTAGAACGCCTCGAACGCCTTGTTCAACCGGCGCAATGTGGCCTGCTGGGAGGAGAACGACCAGCGCCCCTGACGCTCGGGATCAAACGTGCGGATCTCCTTGAGTTGAGCGGATTGGTCTCCGTAGCGGATCCTGGTCTTGGACGGGTGCCGGTAGGCGTCCCGGCGTTCCTGCAACGCGGCGTTGTAGAGCGACCGGTGGTCGGCGAGCATCTCTCGCAAAGCCTGCTCTTGGCGGACTGTGGGACGGAGAAGGAATTTGAAAGCCCGTCTCACCGCCGATCCCCCCTTTTCGGAAGGGTGGTCAACGGACGGGAACACCTGGTCGGTGTTGGTCTCCGTGCCACTAGCCGCCACCACCGTTCAACTGCCTTCTCTCCCGGACGGTCCAGGAGTGCCGCACCCTGGGATAGTGCCCGGCCCAGACAACGCCACCACTCTAGACACGCTCCGTGTGCACTCGTGTACAAAATGGGAAGGATCGGTGTGACCGAAGGTCGAGCGGCGCTTCGCACGAGCGCCGGAAAGGCGGTCCCCCGACTAACCAACGGCACGGATTCTGTCGCGGGAAGCTGCTGATGGAGCGACGGCCACAGCACGACGACCGGCTCCAGGCACGGGCGCTGCGCCGCTGGTACACCGCCCTGTGGATCTGCTTCGGCCTCGTCCCGCCGGGCATCGCCGCCTGGGACCGCAGCGAGGGGATCCGGTCCGGGACGCTCGCGCTGCTGGCCCTGCTCGCCGTCTGCCATCCGATCACCGGGACGTTCCCGGGGAACGCGGCCGTCCGCCGGTACACGTTCCTCGGCGTGCTGACCGCCGGCATCGGCGCGGTGTCCTACCTCGCGGACGGCACCGCGTCCCTGCTGATCGTGTCCCTCCCGCACTTCTGGATCCAGGGCGGCGGCCCGCGGCGCGCGATCGCCCTCAGCGGCGCCGCGACCGCGGCCGCCGTCGCGGGCATGGCCGTCCAGAAGCACCCCGACGGGGCGCTCGTCACCGGCAACTCGGTCGCCGCCCTCACCGGCTACGCCGCGAGCATCCTCGTCGGGATCTGGATGACCCGCGTCGTCGACCGGCAGTCCGAGCGCGCCCGCCTCCTCGCCGCCGACCTGGAGGACGCCGAGCGGCGCCTCGCCGAGGCGCAGCGCCGCCAGGGCGCCGCCGACGAGCGGGAGCGGCTCGCCCGCGAGATCCACGACACCCTCGCGCAGGGCCTGGCGTCCATCGTCGTGCTCGCCGAGGCCGCCCGCGCGGGCATCGGCACCGACCCGGAGGCGAGCGCCCGGCAGCTGGCGTCCATCGAGCGGACCGCCCGCGAGAACCTCGCCGAGGCCCGCGTCCTCGTCGGCTCCGCACCGCGCGAGGGCGTCGCGGCCGGCTCCATCGCCGCGACCCTGCGCCGCACCCTCGACCGGTTCGCCGAGGACACCGGCCTCACCGTCGACGCCGACCTGCCCGACGTCCGCTGCGACCAGCCGACCCGCGTCGCGCTGCTGCGCTGCACCCAGGAGTCGCTCGCGAACGTCCGCAAGCACGCCGCCGCCACCACCGTCGGCGTCGTCCTCGCCGCGCATCCGCACGGCGTCGAGCTGGAGATCACCGACGACGGCCGCGGCTTCGCGCCCGGCGCCGCGCTCGGCGGGTTCGGGCTGGACGGGATGCGCCGCCGCCTCGCCGAGCTCGGCGGCCTGCTCACCGTCACCAGCGCCCCCGGCGAGGGCACCCGCGTCCTCGCCCTGCTTCCCCGCGAGAGCACCCCATGAACGGCGGCACCCCGTGAACGACCGCACCCCGAACGACGGCACGGTCCGCGTGATCCTCGTGGACGACCACACCGTGATGCGCGCCGGCGTGGCCGCGCTGCTGGCCGGCGAGCCCGGCATCGAGATCGTCGGCGAGGCGGGCGACGGCCGCGCGGCGGTCGGCCTCGCCGAGCGGCTCCGGCCCGACGTCGCGCTCGTCGACCTGCGGATGCCCGTGCTGGACGGGGTGTCCGCCACCACCGAGATCCTCGCCCGCCGCACCGGCACCCGCGTGCTGATCCTCACCACCTACGACACCGACGAGGAGATCGAGCGCGCCGTCGAGGCGGGCGCCGTCGGCTACCTGCTCAAGGACGCCACCCGCGAGCAGCTCGCCGACGCGGTGCGCGCCGCCGCGCGCGGCGAGACCGTCCTCGCCCCGCGCGTCGCGCAGCGGCTCGTCGCGCGGATGCGGCAGCCCGCGCCCGTCGCGCTCACCGCCCGGGAGGCGGAGGTGCTGAACGCGGTGGCGGACGGGCTGTCCAACGCCGAGATCGGGCGGCGGCTCGTCATCGCGGAGGCGACGGTGAAGACGCACCTGCTCCGCGTGTTCGCCAAGCTCGACGTCGGCGACCGCACCCGCGCGGTCGTCGTCGCGATGGAGCGCGGCCTGCTCAAGCGGTGAACGGGACCGGCCACAGCTCGGTCAGCGGAACCCCGATACCGGCCAGCATCCGGCGCAGGAGGGGCAGCGACAGGCCCATCACCGTGCCGGGATCGCCGTCGATCCCGTCGATGAACCAGGCCCCGCGCCCCTCCAGCGTGAACGCGCCCGCCATGTGCAGCGGCTCGCCCGTGGCGACGTACGCGGCGATCTCCTCGTCGGACGGGTCGCCGAACCGGATCCGGGTGCTCGCCACCTCCAGCGCGTCCCGCCCGGAGGCCGTGTCGACCACGCAGTGCCCGGTGTGCAGGACGCCGGTCACGCCGCGCCGCGCCCCCCACCACGCGGCGGCCTCTTCCGCCGACGCGGGCTTGCCGAACGCGCGCCCGTCCACCTCCAGCAGCGAGTCGCAGCCGATCACGATCGCGTCCGCGACGCCGTCCGCGACCGCGCCCGCCTTCTCCTTCGCCAGCGCGCGCGCCAGCCCCGCGACCGACCCGGCCGCGATCTTCGACTCATCGACGCCGCTGACGACGACCTGCGGGTCCGCGCCCGCCTCCCGCAGGATCCGCAACCGCGCCGTCGACGCCGACGCCAGCACCACCTTCCGCATCAGGCCACAGTAGCGATCAGCCGCGCGGCGTCGGGGGCCTGCCGGACGCCCGCCCGGTAGCACTCCGCCCACCGGCTCACGTCGCCCACGTCGCCGCCGAACGCCTCCAGCGCCGCGTCGTCCGGGACGATCCGCACGTCGCCCCCCGCGCCGTCCGACATGTGCGCGAGCGGTTCGATCAGCACGACCTTCGCCTCGTCCCGCGCCAGCCACGGCCACGCGCCGCCGCCGAACGCGCCGTCCATGTAGAGCCGCCCATCGATCTCGATCGGACGGGCGTGGCCCGGCGCCGCGCTGCTCGCCGCGACCGCCGCCGACAGCGGCACGCCGCTCGCCCGGTCCCAGACGACGGGCTCCCCGGACGCCACGTCCACCGCCGTGACCAGCAGCCGGCCCTCCGGCCACGTGTCCGTCCCGACCAGGAACTCCATTCGCTTGCGGTGCCATTCGGCGGGCAGCGCCTCGGCCTCCGCCGCCAGCCGTCCGACGCGGCGGCGCGCCTCGTCGGGCTCCAGCGCCGGATCGCGCATCAGCCCGAACATCCGCTCCATCTCCGCCGGATTCCGCGCGGGGCGCGGGCCGTTCGCCGGGGGCAGCTCCGCGACCGCCGCCAGGTCGCGGCCGGTCGCGATCATCGCCCCCGCGATCGCGCCCGCCGACGTGCCCACGATCGTCCCCGCGCCGGCCGGGTCGACCCCCGCCTCCCGCAGCCCCGCGGCGAGCCCGGCCAGCCACGCCGTCCCGACCGGCCCTCCAGGACCCAGCACCAGTCCCCAGCTCACGTGCCCACTCCCTCTCCGCCGGGCGCCGCGCCGGACCCTCCGCCGGACGCCGTGCCGCCGACGCTACGGAGCGCGCGCCGCGCCCGGCATCCGTCAGTCGACCGGTCCGGCGCGGCGGCGGACAAGATTCTTGACATCAAGATATGGGCGCGGCATCATGTCTCTTGATGTCGAGACAAGCTGAGGCCGTGTGGGACCCCGCGCAGTACGGGGTCTACGGCGACGAGCGCGCCAGGCCGTTCACCGAACTGGTCGGCCGGCTCGGACCGATCGAGCCCCGGCACGTCGTCGACCTCGGGTGCGGGAGCGGGGAGCTCACCGCGACCCTCGCGGGCCGCTGGCCCCGGGCGGTCGTGCGAGCCCTCGACTCTTCCCCCGAGATGATCGCCGCCGCCCGCGCCCACGCGATCCCCGGACGGCTCTCCTTCGACGTGGCCGACGTCGCCGACTGGCGGCCCGACGGCCCCGTCGACCTGATCGTCTCCAACGCCGTCCTGCAGTGGGTCCCCGGCCACCTCGACCTGCTGCCGCGCTGGGTCGACGCCCTCGCCCCCGGCGGGCGCCTCGCCTTCCAGGTCCCCGGCAACTTCGACGCGCCGAGCCACGTCCTGCTCCGCGAGCTGTGCCGCTCCCCGCGCTGGCGCGACCGCCTCGCCGGCACCGTCCGCGACGACCCCGTCCTCGACCCCGCCGGCTACCTCGACCGCCTCGCCCGCCACGGATGCGCCGTCGACGCCTGGGAGACCACCTACATGCAGGTCCTCAGCGGCGACGACCCCGTCCTCGAATGGGTGAAGGGCACCGCGCTGCGCCCCGTGCTGTCCGCGCTCCCGCCGGACGAGGCCGGCGAGTTCCTCGCCGCCTACCGGGACCGGCTCCGCGACGCCTACCCCCGCCGCTCCTACGGCACCGTCTTCCCGTTCAGGAGAGTGTTCGTGATCGCCACACGTCACGCCCCCTAGACGGGGTGCCGCCCGCCGGCCGAGGGAAGCGACTCGTTCCCCTGCGGTGTGCCAGCTCGGCCGGCGGGCGGCATCCAGGCCGCGCGGACGCGACCCGCACATGATCGCAGACCGCCCGGCCCGGCACCGAACCCCGGCTTCGCGACCCGATGCCGGCGACCCCTGCCGGGGGGCGGCCCCGCCCCAACCCGCGCGGCCCCCCCCGCGCGCGGGGGGGCGGGCCCCCCGGCCAACCCCCACGCCCCCCCCCCCCAGGGCGCCCCCCCC
>NZ_JBEYYT010000232.1:0-14504 GCF_040645715.1 Spirillospora sp. NPDC046719
GCGGCCGGGGCCCGGCCCGGCCTGCGGCCGCACGGCCGCCCCGTCACCGACCCGCTGGCCCGCGCCGAGGGCGCCCGCGCCTGGGGCGTCGCGGACCTGCCCGCCGGGCCCGGCGAGGACACCGCCGGGATCATCGCGGCGGCCGCCGCCGGACGGCTCGGCGCGCTGCTGGTCGGCGGCGTCGACCCCTACGACCTGCCCGACCCGGACGCGGCGCTGCGGGCGCTCGACGCCACCCCGTTCGTGGTGAGCCTGGAGCAGCGGCCGAGCGCGGTCACCGACCGCGCCGACGTGGTGCTGCCCGTCGCGGCCGTCGCCGAGAAGGCCGGCACGTTCGTCGACTGGGAGGGCCGCGGCCGCCCGTTCGACGTCGTGCTGAAGTCCGCCGGGAAGATGTCGGACCTGCGGGTCCTGCAGTCGCTGGCCGACGAGATGGACGTCCACCTCGGGCTCCCGGGCCCGGAGGCGGCGCGGCGGGAGCTGGCGCAGCTCGGCGCCCACCGCGGCGAGCGGCCGGAGCCGCCGGACGTCGCGCCGGCGCTGCCGCCGCACCCCGAGCAGGGCGAGGCGCTGCTGGCGACCTGGCGGCTGCTGCTGGACCGGGGCCGGCTGCAGGACGGCGAGCCGTTCCTCGCGGGCACCGCGAAGGCGGCGGTGGCCCGGCTGTCGCCCGCGACCGCGGCGGAGATCGGCGCGACCGCGGCGGTCACGGTGTCGGGGCCGCGCGGCGAGGTGACGCTCCCGCTGGAGATCACCGCCGACCTGCCCGACCGGGTGGTGTGGCTGCCGACGAACTCGGCGGGCTGCGCGCTCCACCGGGACCTGGGCGCGGCGGCGGGCGGCGTCGTCAAGATCGCGAGCGGGGTGCTCGCCCGCCCGACCGAGAACGCGGGAGGTACCCGATGAGTCCGCTTGCGGCGCCCGCCGCCGATCCCACGCTCGCCACGTTCGGCAAGGACCCGTGGTGGCTGATCGGCGGCAAGGTGCTGGTCATCTTCGTCTTCCTGGTCCTGACCGTCCTGCTGTCGATGTGGGTCGAGCGGCGGGTCATCGGGCGGATGCAGCTGCGCGTCGGCCCGAACCGCGCCGGGCCCCAGGGCCTGCTGCAGGGCCTGGCCGACGGCGTGAAGCTGGCGCTGAAGGAGGACATCGTCCCCCGCCAGGTCGACAAGGTCGTGTTCGTCCTCGCGCCGGTGATGTCGGCGGTGCCGGCGTTCATCTCGTTCATCATCATCCCGTTCGGCCCGACGGTGTCGATCTTCGGGCACCACACCGCGCTGCAGGGCACCGACCTGCCGGTCGCGGTGCTGCTGGTGCTGGCGATGTCGTCGATGGGCATCTACGGGATCGTGCTGGCGGGCTGGTCGTCGATGTCGCCGTACTCGCTGCTCGGCGGGCTCCGCTCGTCCGCGCAGATGATCTCCTACGAGATCGCGATGGGGCTGTCGTTCGTCGCGGTGTTCATGTTCGCCGGGTCGATGTCCACCTCGGAGATCGTCGCCAAGCAGGACCACATCTGGTTCGCGGTGCTGCTCGCCCCGTCGTTCGTGGTCTACGTGATCACGATGATGGGCGAGTCGAACCGCATCCCGTTCGACCTCCCCGAGGGCGAGGGCGAGCTGGTCGGCGGCTTCCACACCGAGTACTCGTCGCTGAAGTTCGCGATGTTCTTCCTCGCGGAGTACATCAACCTCGCGACACTGTCGGCCCTCGCCACCACGCTGTTCCTCGGCGGGTGGCGGGCGCCCGCGCCGATCTCCACCGTCTGGTCGGGGGCCAACTCCGGCTGGTGGCCGGTGCTGTGGTTCCTGGTCAAGCTGTGGCTGTTCATCTTCTTCTTCATCTGGCTGCGCGGCTCGCTGCCGCGGGTGCGCTACGACCAGCTGATGAAGCTCGGCTGGAAGATCCTGATGCCGGTCTCGCTGGCCTGGATCCTGCTGGTGTCGACCATCAAGGCGTTCAAGAACGACGGCTACGACATCCAGCAGATCCTGTGGATCACCGCCGGGGTCATCGCCGTGGTGCTGGTGGTCACGGTGGTCTGGGAGATGGTCCGCGGCGGCGACGGCGGCGAGATCGTCCCGGGCGCGGAGCGGCCGGCGCCCGGCGCGCCGCAGGGCGACCCGTTCGCCGGCGGGTTCCCGGTGCCGCCGATGGACGCCCCCCACTACCACGGCCGGGCCCGCGACGAGCCGGCCCGCCCGGCCACGATCGAATCCGCCTCTGAGGAGGTCACCAGTGGGACTCACTGATTTCCTGAATCCGGTCAAGGGGTTCGGGGTCTCGTTCCACCAGATGTTCATGAAGAGCGAGACCGTTCAGTACCCCGAGGTGAAGAAGCCGACCGCCCCGCGCTTCCACGGGCGGCACCAGCTCAACCGGTGGCCGGACGGCCTGGAGAAGTGCATCGGCTGCGAGCTGTGCGCCTGGGCGTGCCCCGCCGACGCCATCTTCGTCGAGGGCGCCGACAACACCGAGGACGAGCGGTACTCGCCCGGCGAGCGGTACGGCCGCACCTACCAGATCAACTATCTGCGGTGCATCTTCTGCGGCCTGTGCATCGAGGCGTGCCCGACGCGGGCGCTGACGATGACCAACGAGTACGAGCTCGCCGACGACAGCCGCGAGAGCCTGATCTACACCAAGGACATGCTGCTCGCCCCGCTGCGCGAGGGCATGGAGGCGCCGCCGCACGAGATGCGGCTCGGCGACACCGAGGAGGACTACTACCGCCTCGGCCTCCAGCCCGAGGACGCGGCGCCGACCGTCCCCGCCGAGGGCGGCGGACGGGCGAGCGCCGACAGCGCGGTGAAGCGGGAGAAGGCGGCCAGGGGCGGTGAGGGCAAGTGAGCGCCGCGCTCTCCGCCGACCACCTGGCCGCCGCGCACGTGCTGGCCGGGCACGTCGCCGACAAGCAGTCGGGCGAGCCGTTCTTCTTCTGGCTGCTCGCCGTCGTGTCGGTCTGCGCCGCGCTCGGCATGATCCTGGTCCGCAAGGCGGTGCACTCGGCGCTGCTGCTGGCGACCGTGATGCTCTGCCTCGCCGCGATGTACGCGATCCAGAACGCGCCGTTCCTGGCGTTCGTCCAGGTGATCGTCTACACCGGCGCGGTGCTGATGCTGTTCCTGTTCGTGCTGATGCTCGTCGGCGTCACCTCCACCGACTCGCTGGTGGAGACGATCAAGGGCCAGCGGTTCTGGGCGGTCATCGTCGCGATCGGGTTCATCGTGCTGCTCGGCACCGGGCTCGGCAACGCCGCGCTCGGCGACTCCGCCGGGCTGAAGGCCGCCAACGCCGACGGCAACGTCCTCGGCCTCGCGCGGCTGCTGTTCACCAAGTACGTGTTCGCGTTCGAGGCGACCAGCGCGCTGCTGATCACCGCGGCGCTGGGCGCGATGGTGCTGGCGCACCGCGAGCGGACCGAGCCGAAGCCGACGCAGAAGGACCTGTCCAAGCAGCGGTTCGCGTCCGGCGCGCACCCGGGCCCGCTGCCCGGCCCCGGCACCTACGCGCGGCACAACGCCGTCGACATGCCGGCGCTCCTGCCGGACGGGACGCCGTCGGAGCTGTCGATCAACCCCGTCATCGCGGCCCGCACCGACACCTCCGAGCGCCACGCCGACCTGTACGGCGGGACCGAGCAGGGCGCGGTCGACGAGGACGTCGCCGCGGTCAAGGCGGCCACCGAAGAGGCGAAGGACGCGGACGCCGAGTCGCGCGTCGTCAGGGCCGGGACACCGGCCGCCGGCGGGTCCGGCGGCGGCTCGGCCAACGAGCGTGAAGGCGAGGCTGGTCAATGAGTCCGGGGCACTACCTGGCGCTCTCGGCGATCCTGTTCACCATCGGCGGTCTCGGCGTCCTCGTGCGCCGCAACGCGATCGTGGTGTTCATGTGCGTCGAGCTCATGCTGAACGCCACGAACCTCGCGTTCGTGACGTTCTCCCGCATGCACGGCACCCTCGACGGCCAGATCATCGCGTTCTTCGTGATGGTGGTGGCGGCGGCGGAGGTCGTGGTCGGCCTGGCGATCATCATGACCATCTTCCGGACCCGCAGGTCCTCGTCGGTGGACGACGCGAACCTGCTGAAGTACTGAGAGGTCGGGGATGAAAGCGGAAGGCATCCAGGCCGCGTCCTGGCTTCTCATCGCGCTGCCCCTCGCGGGCGCCGCGATCCTCCTGCTGGGAGGGCGGCGCACCGACAAGTGGGGGCACCTGCTCGGCGTGGCGACGCCGGTGGCGTCGTTCGCCATCGGCGTCGCGATGCTCGTCCAGATGCTCGGGTACGACGACGCCGCGCGCCGCCGCACCGTGCACCTGTGGGACTTCATCAGCGTCGGCGGATTCAAGATCGGCATGGACCTGCTGGTGGACCCGCTGTCCATCAGCTTCGTGCTGCTGATCACCGGGGTGGGCTCGCTCATCCACGTCTACTCCGTCGGCTACATGGCCGAGGACCCCGACCGGCGCCGGTTCTTCGCCTACCTGAACCTGTTCGTCGCGGCGATGCTGCTGCTGGTGCTCGGGGGCAACTTCCTCGTGCTGTTCCTCGGCTGGGAGGGCGTGGGCCTCGCCTCGTACCTGCTGATCGGGTTCTGGCAGCACAAGCCGACCGCGGCGACCGCGGCGAAGAAGGCGTTCGTCGTCAACCGCGTCGGCGACATGGGGCTGATCATCGCGATCGCGCTGATGTTCTCCACGTTCGGCACCGTCGACTTCGGGCCGATCCTCGGCGCGGGCGCCGAGCACGCCGGGCTCGCCGCCAAGCTGAGCACCGGCACCGCGACCGCGATCGGGCTGCTGCTCCTGCTCGGCGCGTGCGGCAAGTCGGCGCAGCTCCCGCTGCAGTCCTGGCTGCTCGACGCGATGGAGGGCCCGACCCCGGTGTCGGCGCTCATCCACGCGGCGACGATGGTGACCGCGGGCGTCTACCTGATCGTCCGGTCCGGGCCGATCTTCGAGATGTCCGACACCGCGCAGCTGGTGGTGACGATCGTCGGCGCGGCCACGCTGCTCGCCGGTGCGATCATCGGTTGCGGCAAGGACGACATCAAGAAGGCCCTCGCCGGGTCGACGATGTCGCAGATCGGCTACATGACGCTCGCCGCCGGCCTCGGCCGGCCCGGCTACGTGTTCGCCATCGCGCACCTCATCGCGCACGGCTTCTTCAAGGCGGGCCTGTTCCTCGGCGCCGGCTCGGTCATGCACGGCACCAACGACGACGTGAACATGCGCCACTACGGCGCGCTGCGCGGCGTCATGATGGCGACGTACGTGACGTTCGGGCTCGGGTTCCTCGCCATCATCGGGTTCCCGTTCCTGTCCGGCTGGTTCACCAAGGACGCCATCATCGAGGCCGCGTTCGACAAGGGCGGCACGTCCGGCGCGATCCTCGGCGTCTGCGCCGTCATCGGCGCGGGCATCACCGCGTACTACATGTCGCGCGTGATGATCATGACCTTCTTCGGCGAGAAGCGCTGGGAGGAGGGCGTGCACCCGCACGAGTCGCCCAAGGTGATGACGATCCCGCTGATGCTGCTGGCGGTCGGCTCGGTCTTCGCCGGCGGATGGCTGATCCTCGGCGGGTTCTCCGACTTCCTGGAGCCCGTCACCGGCAAGCCGGCGCACGCGGAGTCGTTCAAGTGGGTCACGCTGCCGGGCATCGTGGTCCTCGTCCTGATGGTCGCCGGTTTCGCGATCGCGTGGATGCAGTACGGGCGCCGTCCCGTGCCGCGCGAGGCGCCCAAGGGGTCGTTCGTCACCGTCGCGGCCCGCAAGGACCTGTACGGCGACGCCCTCAACGAGTCGCTGCTGATGCGGCCCGGCCAGTGGCTGACCCGGCTCGCGGTCTGGTTCGACGGGCGCGGCGTCGACGGCGCCGTCAACGGGCTCGCCGCCCTCATCGGCGGCACGTCCGGCCGGTTCCGCCGCATCCAGACCGGCTTCGCCCGTTCCTACGCACTCTCGATGTTCTTCGGCGCAGCCCTTGTGGTGGCCGCCCTCCTGGTGGTGAACGTGTCATGAGTGACTTTCCCTGGCTGAGCGTCCTCATCGCGCTGCCGCTGCTGGGCGCCGTCGCGGTCAGCGTGCTGCCGCGCGACAACGAGCCGCTCGTCAAGTGGTTCTCGTTCGGCGTCTCCGCCCTCGTCGGCGTCCTCGCCCTGGTCATGGCGGCCGGCTTCGACGCGGGCGGCGACCGGTTCCAGTTCACCGAGAAGTACTGGTGGATCAAGGAGTTCGGGATCCACTGGGCGCTCGGCGTCGACGGCGTCGCGCTGGTGCTGATCCTGCTGTCGGTCATCCTCGTCCCGCTCGTCATGCTGGCGTCCTGGACGGACGGCGAGCGGTCCGGCGGGGTGGACGTCCCGGCGAAGCGGTCCGTGAAGACCTACTTCGCGCTGCTGCTGTCCCTCGAGGCCGCGATGATCGGCGTCTTCGCGGCGACCGACGTGTTCCTGTTCTACGTCTTCTTCGAGGCGATGCTCATCCCGGTGTACTTCATCATCGGGCACTACGGCGGCGGCGCCGCCCGCGAGCGCTCCTACGCCGCGGTGAAGTTCCTGCTGTACTCGCTGTTCGGCGGGCTGCTGATGCTCGTCTCGGTCATCTGGCTGTACCCGCTGTCGAACAAGCCGGTCAGCGAGGGCGGCCTCGGCCACGGCACCTTCATGTTCCAGGAGCTGCGCGGGCTGCACGTCGACCCGACCACCGCCAAGTGGCTGTTCCTCGGCTTCTTCGTCGCGTTCGCGATCAAGGCGCCGATGGTGCCGGTGCACACCTGGCTGCCGACCGCGGCGCAGCAGTCGCCGCCCGGCGCGCTCGTCCTGATCGTCGGCGTGCTCGACAAGGTCGGCACCTACGGGATGCTGCGGTTCTGCCTGGAGCTGTTCCCCGGCGCGTCCAAGTGGGCCACGCCCGCCGTGCTCGTGTTCGCGGTGATCAGCATCATCTACGGCGCGATCCTCGCGATCGGGCAGGTCGACCTGAAGCGGCTCATCGCCTACACGTCGGTGTCGCACTTCGGGTTCATCGTGCTCGGCATCTTCGCGATGACGTCGCAGGGCCAGTCCGGCGCCGCGCTGTACATGGTGAACCACGGCTTCTCCACCGGCGCGCTGTTCCTGGTCGTCGGCTTCATGATCGTCCGGCGCCGGTCGGCGCGGATCACCGACTTCGGCGGGGTGCAGAAGGCGGCACCGGTGCTCGCCGGGACGTTCCTCGTCGCCGGCCTGTCCGGGCTCTCGCTGCCCGGCCTGTCGCCGTTCGTGTCGGAGTTCCTGGTGCTGGTCGGCACGTTCAGCCGCTACAAGGTGGCCGCGTGCTTCGCCGTGACCGGCGTCGTCCTCGCCGCCATCTACGTCCTCTGGATGTACCAGCGGACGATGGGCGGCCCGAAGGTCCCGGCCGTCGAGGGCATGAAGGACCTCACGGCCCGCGAGAAGTGGGCCGTCGCCCCGATCATCGCGATCATCGTGGCGATGGGCTTCTTCCCGCAGCCGGTGCTGCATGTGATCAACCCGTCGGTGAAGGAGACGCTCGCCCGTGTCGACCGGCACGACCCGGCGCCGACGCTCACCGGTAACGTCGCCGAGAACGGAGCCCGTCCATGAGCCCTGCCAGTCACGTGAGCCCGGTGGCTCATGGGGTGCTCGCCCAGGGGGGTGACATCCCGGCGCCGCACATCGAGTACGGGCAGATCGGCCCGCTGCTGCTCGTCCTCGGCATCGCCCTCGCGGGCGTCCTCGTGGAGGCGTTCGTCGGCCGCACCTGGCGGTACGCGGTCCAGGTGCCGGTCGCGTTCCTCGGCCTCGCCGGCGCGTTCGCCTGGACGGTCCTGCTCGGCTGGCGCGACGATCCGCACCATGTCGCCGCGCAGGGCGCCCTCGGCGTGGACGGCCCCACCCTGTTCATCCAGGGCACCATCCTCATCCTCGCCCTGGTCAGCCTGCTGCTCATCGCCGAGCGCGGGAACGGCCGGGACGGCGGCGTCGTCGGCGGCCACTTCGCCGCGCAGGCGTCCGCGCTGCCGGGCAGCGAGGCGGAGCAGCGCAGCACCGCCGCCGGGATCACCCAGACCGAGGTGTTCCCGCTGATGATGTTCGCGGTCGCGGGCATGATGATGTTCCCCGCCGCCAACGACCTGCTCACCATGTTCGTGGCGCTGGAGGTCATGTCGCTGCCGCTGTACCTGCTGTGCGGCCTCGCCCGCCGGCGGCGGCTGCTCTCGCAGGAGGCGGCCGTCAAGTACTTCCTGCTCGGCGCGTTCTCCTCGGCGTTCTTCCTGTACGGGACGGCGCTGCTGTACGGCTACGCCGGCTCGGTCCGGCTGTCGGACATCTCCGCGCAGGTCAGCAAGGACGCCGGCAGCGAGACGCTGCTGCTGGCGGGCGTCGCGCTGCTGTCGGTCGGGCTGCTGTTCAAGCTCGGCGGCGTCCCGTTCCACATGTGGAAGCCGGACGTCTACCAGGGCGCCCCGACCCCGATCACCGCGCTGATGGCGTCGTGCACGGTGGTCGCCGCGTTCGGCGGGATCCTCCGCGTGTACTACGTCGGGTTCGAGACGATGAAGTGGGACTGGCGGCCCTACATGTGGGGCGTGGCGATTCTCACGATGGTGGTCGGCGCGATCATCGCGATCACGCAGTCCGACATCAAGCGGATGCTGGCGTACTCGTCCATCGCGCACGCGGGCTTCCTGCTCATGGGCGTCATCGCCACCTCGCGCGACGGCCTGTCCAGCACGATGTTCTACCTCGTCGCCTACGGCTTCACCTCCATCGGCGCCTTCGCGGTCGTCACGATGGTGCGCGACGCCGGCGGGGAGGCCGGGCACCTGTCGCGCTGGGCGGGGCTCGGCAAGCGCTCCCCGGTCGTCGCCGGGGTGTTCGCCTTCTTCCTGCTCGCCTTCGCCGGCATCCCGCTGACCAGCGGGTTCACCGGCAAGTTCGCGGTGTTCAAGGCCGCCATCGAGGGCGGCGCGACCCCGCTGGTCGTGGTCGGCGTCATCTCCTCCGCGGTGGCCGCCTTCTTCTACGTGAAGGTGATCGTCGTGATGTTCTTCAGCGAGCCGGAGGCGGACGGCCCCGTCGTCGTCGCCGGGCCGGCGACCGCGGCTGCGGTGGCGCTCGGTGCGACGGCTACTGTGGTACTCGGCGTGATCCCGCAGCCGGTTCTGGACCTCGCGGGCCACGCAACGACCCACATGTTCGTCCGGTAGGGAGTCTTGGGTGAGCGACCCAATCGCTGAGAAGTCCGGCGGGCCGGCTCGACTGGAGTCCGGCCCGTTCGGGCTTCCCGTCGACTCGGCCCTCGCGGCCGATGCCAGGGAGCGCCTGGCCGCAGTCGAGGAACTGCTGCTGGAATCCGTGCGGGGCGAGGACCCGCTGCTCACCCAGGCCTCCAAGCACCTCGTCGAGGCGGGGGGCAAGCGGTTCCGGCCGATGCTGGTGCTGCTCGCCTCCCACTTCGGCGACCCGGCCGCGCCCGGTGTGGTGCCCGCCGCCGTCGTCGTGGAGCTGACCCATCTCGGCACCCTCTACCACGACGACGTGATGGACGAGGCGACCGTCCGGCGCGGCCAGGCGTCCGCGAACTCCCGCTGGACGAACACCGTCGCGATCCTCACCGGCGACTACCTGTTCGCCCGCGCGTCGGACCTGCTCGCCGACCTCGGCCCGGAGGCCGTCCGGATCCAGGCCCGCGCGTTCGCCCGGCTGGTGCGCGGCCAGATCCAGGAGACCGTCGGCCCCGCCGAGGACGCCGACCCCCTCAAGCACTACCTCCAGGTCGTCGCCGACAAGACCGCGTCCCTCATCGTGGTGTCCGGCCAGTTCGGCGCGCTGCTGTCGGGGGCCCCCGCCCGCGTCGTCGACACCATCACCTCCGCCTGCGAGAAGATCGGCATCGCGTTCCAGCTGTCGGACGACATCCTCGACATCGAGTCCGAGACCGAGGAGTCCGGCAAGACCCCCGGCACCGACCTCCGCGAAGGCATCCGCACCCTCCCGATGCACCACGTCCTCGCCGGCGTCGGCTCCGGCCCTGACGACGCCCGGCTGCGCGAGCTGCTCGTCCAGGACCTGTCCGGCGACGAGCTGCACGCCGAGGCCCTCGCCCTCCTGCGCGCCCACCCCGCCATGGATCTCGCCCGCGCCGACCTGCGCCAGTACGCGGAGGACGCCCGCGCGGAGCTCCTCACCCTCCCCGCCATCCCCGCCCGCGACGCGTTCACCGGTCTCTGCGACTACGTGGTGTCGCGCACCGGCTGACGGCTACGGCCGCCGGTCCGGCACGCCCTCGGGGCGCGCCGGGACCGGCGCCGGGGCCGGCCGGTCGTCCCGTTCCGCCCGGCGGCCTAGCACTGCGGCGGCGGCCAGGGTGACGCCGCCCAGCGACCCGCCGAGCCACAGGGCACCCGCTTCCCCGGTGGTGTCGGCCACGCGCCCGCCCGCCAGCGCCCCGAGCGAGATGGCGACGTTGAACGCGGCGACGAACAGCGCCGACGCCGGCTCGGCGGCGTGCGGAGGCGCGGCCCGCAGCAGCCACGTCTGCAAGGTGACGGACACACCGCCGTAGGCGGCGCCCCACAGCACCAGCAGCACGATCGCCGGGAGCGGGGCCCGTCCGACGACGGGGAACAGCAGCACGGACGGCGCGAGCACCGCGGCGAGCGCCAGGAGGGTGCGGCGCGGGCCGCGCGCGGCGGCGGTCCCCGCGGCGAAGTTCCCGGCGACGCCCGCGACCCCGTACAGCAGCAGCAGGGTGCTGACCAGGTCCGGGTCCACGCCGGACACCCGCTCCAGCACCGGACGCACGTAGGTGTACGCCGCGAAGTGGCCGGTGACCAGCAGCAGCGTCACGACGAGACCGGCCCGCGCGCGCGGGGCGCGCAGCACCCGCGGCACGTTCCGCAGGCCCGCCGGGCCGGTTCCGGGCAGCGGCGGCAGCAGCACGGCGAGCGCCGCGCAGGCGGCCAGGGACAGCGCGCCCGCGACGGCGAACGCGGCGCGCCAGCCCGCGAGGTCGCCGACCAGCGTGCCGGCGGGGACGCCCACGACCGACGCGACCGAGATCCCGCCGAAGACCACCGAGGTGGCGGTCCCGGCGGAGCGCTCCGGCACCAGCCGTGCCGCGAGCCCGCCCGCGATCGCCCACACCCCGCCGATCGCGACCCCGACCAGGACCCGCGACACCAGCAGCGCCGGCAGTCCGGGCGCGGCGGCCGAGCCGAGGTCGGCCACCGCCAGCAGGCCCGCCAGCGCGGCCAGCACGGCGCGGCGGTCCAGCCGCGCGGTGGCCGCGGACAGCGCGGGCGCGCAGAGCGCGGCGACCAGGCCGGGCGCGGTCATCGCCAGCCCGGCCGTGCCCGCGGACGCGTCGAGGTCCGGGCCGATCGAGGTCAGCAGCCCCACCGGCAGCATCTCGCTGGTGACGACGAGGAACGTGGCCGCGGCGACCGCGAGCACCGCGGGCCAGCCGCCCCGGGGCGGGGAGTCGGGAGGAACCGTCATGCCGTCGACCCTGGTCCGGCGGCGCACCGGGAACAACGGCGAAGGTCGCATCCTTCTATGAGCGAGGCTCATCGATCGGCGACGGGGGGAGCGACGTGCCGGAACTGGAGGCCCGGGAGCTGGAGTGCTTCCTCGTCCTCGGCGAGGAACTGCACTTCGGCCGGACGGCGGAGCGCCTCTACCTCTCCCAGAGCCGCGTCAGCCAGCTCCTGCGCAGCCTGGAGTCGCGGATCGGGGCCCGGCTCGTGGAGCGCACCAGCCGCCGCGTCCGGCTGACCCCGCTCGGCGCGAGCCTGCGGGACGAGCTGGCGCCCGCCTACACCGCCCTCCTCGACGTCGTCGAGGCGGCCCGCGCCCGGGCCCGCGGCGTCGACGGCGTGCTGCGGATCGGCTTCGTCGGATCGCTGGACGAGGACCTGACCGGCCTCGTCCGCGCGTTCGAGCGCGACCATCCCGGCTGCGAGGTGCGGACCGTCGAGGTGCCGCTCGCCGACCCGTTCGGGCAGGTACGCGACGGGGACGTGGACGCCGCGATCGTGCTGGCGCCGGTGCGGGAACCCGGACTGGTCCCCGGCCCCGCCTTCTCGGAGGCGCCGCTGAGCCTCGCCGTCCCGGCCCGCCATCCGCTCGCGGACCGTCCGTCGGTCAACGCCGAGGAGCTTGCCGGGCACCCGCTGATCCGGATCGCCGGACCGGCCCCGCGGTACTGGCGCGAGGCGCAGTCCCCGTCGGCGACGCCCGGCGGCCGCGCCATCCCGTCCGGGCCGGCCGCGGGCACGATCCAGGAGGCGCTGGCGATGGTCGCCGCGGGACGCGGCGCGATGCCGCTGTGCGTCCCGACCGCCCGCCGCCACGTGCGCGGCGACGTCGTCTTCGTCCCGCTCACCGGCCTGCCCGACTCGGCGCTCACCCTCGTCTGGCACCGCGACCGCGCCACCGCGCGCGTCCGCGCCTTCGCCCGGGCGGTCGCCGGGGCCGTCCAGGACGAGGCCCCGGACGCCTCCTGCCGAAGTGCCGAGACCGTCCGGGGCGCCAGGGCCGTCCGGGGTTAGGCGCCCTGCGACTCCAGCGCGGGGAGCCCCCGGTACTTCATCGCGTGCAGGACCAGGTCGATGAGCACCTGCTTGCAGGAGTCGAGACGGCGGGCGTCGCAGAGCATGACCGGGACCTTCGGGCCCAGGTTCAGCGCCAGCTGGATCTCCGCGAGGTCGTACTGCCGGGCGCCCTCGAAGCAATTGACCGCGACGACGAACGGGGTGCCGCGGCGCTCGAAGTAGTCGACGGACGGGAAGCAGTCCGACAGCCGGCGCGTGTCGGCGAGGACGACGGCGCCGAGCGCGCCGAGCGACACCTCGTCCCACATGAACCAGAACCGCTCCTGCCCGGGGGTGCCGAACAGGTACAGGACGTAGTCGTCGCGGAAGGTGAGGCGGCCGAAGTCCATCGCGACCGTGGTGGTCTTCTTGCGCTCCACCCCGGAGACGTCGTCGACACCGACGCTCTCGTCGGTGAGGATCTCCTCGGTGCGCAGCGGCCGCGTCTCGGAGACCGTGCCGACCATCGTCGTCTTACCGACCCCGAAACCGCCCGCGATCACGATCTTGACCGCGGTGGGCATCCGGCGGGCGCGGGCGTCATGCCGCCCGCCCCCGGCGTCAGAGAGCCCGGAGACCATCGATCACCGCCTTGTAGAGCCTGATGTCGTGCATGTCCGCCTCCGGTTCGGGCTCCTGCATCGTGACGAGCCCCTTGCCGAGCAGGTCGCCGAGCAGCACCCGCACGGTGGCCACCGGAAGGTCGAGGTGGCCGGTCAGCTCGGCGACCGACATCACCTGCTGGCAGAGCCGGATGATCGCCAGGTGCTCCGGGCCGAGGCCGATCGGGCCCTCCGGCTCCGGCCCGGCCGCCACCACCAGGGTGATCAGGTCGAACTTGCCGTGCACGGGCTCGATGCGGCCGCTCGTCATCACGTACGGGCGCACCATCGGGCCGGCGCTCTCGTCGTAGATCCGCTCATGGCCGGGGGTGTGCAGCGCGGGGTCCTGCGGCCAGGGCTCCTGCCCCGGCTCCTCGGGCGGCATCATGCGGGCCGGCCCTCCTCCGCCGCCTCCGATCGCGACGGCGAGGTGAGATGGTGGCCCATGCTCGTGACGAGCATCGCCATCTCGTAGGCGATGAGGCCCACGTCGGCCTCCTCACCGGCGAGCACCGCCAGGCAGGCGCCCTTGCCGGCGACCGACACCAGCAGGAACGCCGACTGCATCTCGACGATCGTCTGCCGGACGGGGCCGCCGCCGAACCGGGTGCCCGCGCCCTTGGCGAGGCTCTGGATGCCCGCCGCCACGGCGGACAGGTGCTCGCCGTCGTCCTGGCTCATGCCCGCCGAGGAGGCCATCAGCAGGCCGTCGGCGGACAGCACCACCGCGCTGCGCGCGTGCGGCAACCGGTGGACCAGGTCGTCCAGCAAAAAACCCAGATCGGATGAAGAACCGGTCTTCTGCGTCACTGACCTTCCTCGCCTTCCGCTGCTTGATTGCCGAGGGCCTCGGCCGCGTCCGACCGCCCCTGCCGGGTGCCGCGCTGGTAGGAGCCCATGATCCGCTGGATCTCCTCGGGCGAGCGGCCCGGGTCGTCCGGTTCGTCGTGCTCGTCGGCGACGAGCGGTTCGTCCGTGCGCAGCGGTTCGGCGAGGTTCGCCTGCGGCACGCGGACCGGCAGGCCGGACGGTGTGGTGGAGATGTCGGGCACGGGTGGCAGGTCCTCCGGCTGGGTCGGTTCGGGATGCCCGCCGCCGGTTCCGGTGAGGCCGGATGAGAGGGACGCGGCGCCGTCGGGGGAGCTCGCCTCGTCCGCGGGGGGCTCGTCCTGCCGTCGGGGCAGGCCATGTTCTGGGGAGTCGCCGCCGGGGGCGCCCCCGGACCGCGGGACCGGCGCGCCGGCCGGGTCCGGTGCGTCCGCCGGCTCCGGCGCGGGCGGGGGCACCGCGACCAGCGCG
>NZ_JBEYYT010000233.1:0-14490 GCF_040645715.1 Spirillospora sp. NPDC046719
GAAGCATACGCCTAACTTCGGACGCGACGCCCTGAGAGGACCGCCGCATGCTCGACGAAGGACCCGGCACCCCGCCGGCCGCGCGCGGAGCCGCGCCGTCCCGGCCCGCCGCGCCCGGGCGGCGCCCCACCGTGACCAGCCGGGTCCTCGGCATCCTCGAGGCGTTCACGTCGGAGCGCCCGGCCCTGACCATCACCCAGATCGCGCGCCGCGCCGGGCTGCCGCTGTCCACCGCGCACCGGCTCGTCGGCGAGCTGACGTGCTGGGGCGCGCTCGAACGCGACGACGCGGGCCTCTACCGCGTCGGGCTGCGGCTGTGGGAGGTCGGCGCCCTCGGGCGGGGCCCGGCCCTCCGCGAGGCCGCGATGCCGTTCCTGGAGGACCTGTACGAGGCCACCCACGAGAACGTCCACCTCGCCGTCCTGGACGGCCTGGACGTCGTGTACATCGAGCGGATCTCCGCCCGCGACGCCGTGCACGTGTTCTCCCGCGTCGGCGGCCGCTGGCCGGCGCACGCGACCGGCGTCGGCCTGGCCATGCTCGCGTACTCCGGCCGGGACCTGCAGGAGCGCGCGATCGCCGGGCCGCTGCGCCGCTTCACCCCGAGGACCATCGCCACCGGTCCCGAGCTGCGCCGCGTCCTGGCGGAGGTCCGCCGCACGGGGGCCGCGGTCAGCGACGGGCAGGTGGAGACGTTCGCGATGTCCGTCGGCGCGCCGGTGTTCGGCCCGGACGATCGGGTGGTGGCGGCGGTCGCGGTCGTCGTCCCGGCGTCCGGGTGGGAGGCGCGCTCGCTCGTCCCCGTCGTGCGGGCCGGCGCCCGCGGCATCTCCCGCGCCCTCGGCGCGCCGCGCGCCCTGCGCCCGCCGGAGTCGGCGATGCGCGAGGTCTGACCGGGGCCCCTTCCCGGAAGGGCGGATTCTTCCGTTGAACGGAATCGGTGTGGCCCGGCCTCGCGGGCGGCGGCGAGGGTCGTCTCCACGGTCCTTCGTCCACCCCGAGGAGCAGCCCATGGCCGTCGCACGCAACCAGTGGTACGTCGCCGCCTACAGCGAGGAGGTCGGCGACGGCCTGCTCGCCCGGACGATCTGCGGCGAGCCGCTCGTCATGTACCGCACGGGGGCGGGGCAGGCCGTCGCGCTCGCCGACCGCTGCGTGCACCGGCGCTTCCCGCTGTCCGCGAGCAACCGCGACGGCGACCGGATCGTCTGCGGCTACCACGGCTTCACCTACGCCCCCGACGGGGCGTGCGTCGCCGTGCCCGGGCAGACCCGGATCCCGCGCACCGCCCGGGTCCCCGCCTACCAGGTCGTCGAGCAGGACTCACTGGTCTGGGTGTGGATCGGCGACGGGACGGGCGACGCCGCCTCCATCCCGCGCGCCCCCTGGCTGAGCTCGCCGGACTACGTGACCGTCCGGGGCATGGAGCCGCTCGCCGCCCGGTACGAGCTGCTCGTCGACAACCTCCTCGACCTGTCTCACGAGACCTACCTGCACGCCGGGTACATCGGCACGCCCGAGGTCGCGCAGACCCCGATCACCACGGAGGTCGACGACGAGGCCGGGATCGTCTACGTGAGCCGCCGCATGAAGGACGTCGAGTGCCCGCCGTTCTACTCCGAGTCGACCGGCGTCGAGGGCCGGATCGACCGGTGGCAGGACATCGAGTACCACCCGCCGTGCTTCTACCTGCTGCACAGCCGGATCGCGCCGACCGGCGTGGAGCCCGGCCCGGACGGCGACGACCCGCACGCGTTCCACGTGGAGGTCGGCTACGCGATCGTCCCGGAGACCGACACGACCACCCACGACTTCTGGTGGGTCGCCCGCGACTTCGCGCTGGACGACGAGGGCGTCTCGCGGTTCCTGCACGACAGCAACCGCACCGTCGTCCTGCAGGACGTCGCGGCGCTGAACCTGCTGGAGACGGTGATCGCCGCCGAGCCCGAGGGCTACCAGGAGCTGTCCATCAACATCGACACCGGCGGGCTGGCCGCCCGGCGCGTCCTCCAGCGGCTCACGGGGGCGCGATGAGCGCCGGCCGCCTGCGGGTGGAGTGGTCCCCGGGGTCGGACCGCCTCACCGGCATCTGCCACTGCGGCGCCCGGCGCCCCGCCTTTCACCCGCACCACATCTGGGGGGGGCTCCTCCCCCCCCCCCACCACCCCGCCTCCTGACGCGGCGGGGGGCACCGGGACGTCCCGGTGCCCCCCGGGCTTCAGCCGATGTCGCGGCGCCGGAAGCCGAGCAGCGCGACCGCGGTGACGGCGACCGCCACGGCGGTCAGGACGGCGACCGGCAGGACGTCGAAGTCCCCGCCGGGCAGCTTCGGCGTGTGCGTGAACGGCGAGACGTCCATGACCGCCTGCGGCAGCTTCAGCAGCGGACCGACCTGCCCGAGCAGCAGGCACGCCGCCAGCACGCCCCACCCGGCGGACGTCGCGCGGGGGAGGAGGCCGAAGATCAGCACGGTCACGGCGGCGACGACCCACACCGCCGGCAGCTGCACGAGCGCGGCGCCGAGCTCCCGGGGAAGCCGGCCGCCCAGGTCGTGGGAGCGGGCGCCGTGCACCAGCCCGACGGCGAGGCCGCTGAGGCCGAGGAGGACCACCGTGCCCGCGACGGTGACGGCGAGGCCCGCGACGGCCCAGCGGGTCCGGCCGACGGCGGTCGCGAGCACCGGCTCGAGGCGCCCACCGCTCTCCTCCGCCCGCATCCGGAGCACGCTCTGCACCGCGTAGGCCGACGTGAACAGCGCCATGAGGCCCATGGCGGTGGCGAGGAACGCGTCCGCGACGTCCTCCTGCCCGCCCATCCTGCGGATCTCGTCGAGGACGGAGTCGCTGCCGTTGACCAGGTCGCCGACGCCGGCGGCGACGCCCCCGATGGCGAGCCCGTACACCAGGAACGCGACGGACCAGCCGAGCAGCGAGCCGCGCTGCAGCCGCCACGACAGGCCGAGCGGGCCGCGCAGCGACGCCGCGGCGCGGGCCGGTCCCGGCGAGGGGGCGAGGATCCCGGCGCCGAGGTCGCGGCGCCCGGCCAGCGCGTACGCGGCCGCGACCAGGAGCGCGGACGCGAGCAGGGGGAGCAGCAGCACGGCCCACTGCTCGCCGGCGTGCGGGCGCACCCGCTGCGCCCAGCCGATCGGGGACAGCCAGGACGCCCAGTGCGCGGAACCGGCGTCGGCCACGCTCCGGACCAGGTACGCGGCGGCGAGCACGGCGAACGCCAGCCCGTTGGCGAGCCGGGACGTCTCGGCGAGCTGGGCGGTGACGGCGGCGACCCCGGCGAACACCAGGCCCGCCCCGAACCAGGACAGCCCGAACGCGACCGAGCCGGCGACCGGCAGCCCGAAGAGGACCATGACGAGGGCGGCCAGGGACGCCGCGGCCGCGGCGGCCGTCACGGCGGTGGCGAGCGCGGCGGTCAGCGGGGCGCGGCGCCCGACGGCGGCGGCGCCGACCAGCTCCAGCCGGCCGGTCTCCTCCTCGGCGCGGGTGTGCCGGACGACGAGCAGCACGCACATGACGGCGGTGAGCGCGGCGCCGGTGGTACCGACGCGCCACGCGCTGACGCCCGCGGCCGTGTGGGCGTTCAGCACCGGCCCGTACAGCGCCCGCATGGACGGGTTGCCGTCGATGCCGCGCGCGAAGCTCTCCAGCGCCGCGGGCGTGTCGTACCCGTTCTTGAAGCTGTACACGGTGCTGGCGACCAGCGCGGTGAGCACGTAGATCCAGGACGGCATCATGACGCGGTCGCGGCGCAGCCACATCCTCAGCAGCGTGCCCGCGCCCGCGAGGCCGCCTTCGGCGCGGGCGGCCCGGGCGGTCGGCCGCAGGGTGGTGGCGGTCATGACACGCCGCCTTCCTGCAGGGCCCGTCCGGCGTGGTCGTTCTCGTAGTGCCGCAGGAACAGCTCCTCGAGCGTGGGCGGCCGGCTGGTGAGGGAGCGGACGCCGATCTCGGTGAGCTGCCGGAGCGCGGCGTCCAGCTCGGCCGTCTCGACCTCGAACGAGATGGTGTTGCCGTCGATGCGCACGTCGTGCGCGCCGGGCAGCGGAACGCCGTCGGGCGGCGCGGCGAGCTCCGCGTGGATCGACGTGCGGGTCAGGTGGCGCAGCTCGGCGAGCGTGCCGGTCTCCACGGTGCGGCCCTTGCGGATGATGGTGACGCGGTCGCAGAGCGCCTCCACCTCGCTGAGGATGTGGCTCGACAGCAGGACCGTCCGGCCTGCGCGCCGCTCCTCCCGCACGCACTCCTGGAACGCCTCCTCCATGAGCGGGTCGAGGCCGGAGGTGGGCTCGTCGAGGATGAGCAGCTCCGCGTCGGACGCGAACGCGGCGACGAGGGCGACCTTCTGCCGGTTGCCCTTGGAGTAGGCGCGCCCCCGCTTCTTCGGGTCCAGCTCGAAGCGGTCGAGGAGCTCGGCGCGGCGGCGGTCGTCCAGCCCGCCGCGCAGCCGCCCGAGCAGGTCGATGACCTCGCCGCCGGACAGGTTGGGCCACAGCGTGACGTCGCCGGGGACGTAGGCGAGGCGCCGGTGCAGGGCGGTCGCGTCGTGCCAGGGGTCGCCGCCGAGCAGCCGCGCGGTCCCGGCGTCGGCGCGCATCAGCCCGAGCAGGACGCGGACGGTGGTGGACTTCCCGGCGCCGTTCGGGCCGAGGAAGCCGTGCACCTCGCCGGACGCCACGCTCAGGTCGAGCCCGTCGAGCGCGCGCGTCCGTCCGAACGTCTTGACCAGGCCGTCGGCCCGTACTGCCTCAGTCATCCTGCCTTCTCTCCCGAGTCTTCCCCGATGGGGGCGGTGCGCCCGAAGGTCCCGCTCTCGTACTCCCGCATCGCGGCGCGGGCGCGCGCCGCGAGCTCCCGGCTCAGCAGGCGGTCGTCGAAGATGTCGAAGAAGGCGCGGCGCAGCCGCAGCGAGCCCTCCGGGGTGAAGGTGTCGACGCCCAGCGCCCGCGACAGGTGCTCGTGCAGGACCTCCATCCCGATCGTCATCGCGACGAGCGCGGCGGAGTAGGCGTGCACGTCGGAGGTGGTGGGCGCGTTCACCCCGGGCGGCAGCGGCTCGCCGAAGTAGCGCTCGGTGGTGTCGACCAGGTCGTCGAACACCCGCGCCGCGGCGGGGGAGCCGTCGACGAGCGCGCGGGCGAGGTAGCGCCGCACCGGCAGGTCGATCCGCATCGCCTTCGCCAGGAACCCCGGGTCGCCGATGCCGTCGATCTTCTCGGCGCTGAGCCGGTGGATGGTGTCCAGCGCGTAGGCGTCGCACGCCTCCCGCAGCTCCTGCTTGGACCCGAAGTGGTGCTGGACGAGCCCGACCGACACTCCGGCGGCCTCGGCGATGCCGCGGAACGTGGCCCCCTTGATCCCGTGCTCGGCGAACATCTCCAGCGCGGCGTCCCTGATCCGCGCGCGCGCCGTCAGGTCCTCCGGTGCCGCGCCCGTCTCCGTCACGCTTCCGACCCCTCCAATACAAGCGTTCAGTTCCCAATACCGATGTATACCATACGCGTGTATTGGCCGGAGGGCGCGGCGGCCCGGAGACGGGAGGGGGCAGGGGCTGGAAGCGGCAAGTTAGCTTAGGCTAGCCTTATTTATCGTGCTGTCCCTCGCGCGGAGAACCCCCCGCACACCCCCGGCGAAGGAGGCCGCCGCGCCCCCCGCCCGGCATCCGGCGGGACGCTGGACCGGGCTCGGTGTCCTCGCCGCCCTCCTGCTGCTGGCGGCCGCCGCGAGCCTGGCCGTCGGAGCCGAGCACGTCCCGCTCGCCCGGGTCTGGCCGGCCGTGCTCTCGCCGGACGGGTCGCGGGACGCGCTGATCGTGCACGGCCTGCGGCTCCCGCGCACCCTGCTCGGGATCGGCGTCGGCGCCGCGCTCGGCCTCGCCGGCGCGGTGATGCAGGCCCTCACCCGCAACCCGCTGGCGGAACCCGGCCTGCTCGGCGTGAACGGCGGCGCCGCCCTCGCGGTCGTCGTCGTCATCGGGGCGTTCCGCGCCGACGACGTCCTGGTCTACGTGTGGGCGGCGTTCGCCGGCGCCGCCGGGGCCGCGGTGCTCGTCCACGCGATCGGCGCGCGGGGGCGCGGCGGCACCTCGCCCGCGCGGCTCGTGCTCGCGGGAGCCGCCGTCAACGCCGTGTCCAGCGCGCTGACCGCCGGCCTGATGCTGCTCAGCCCGCGCGCCTTCAACGGCTTCCGGTTCTGGCAGGTCGGCACCCTCGCCGGGCGGGACGCCGCGGTGCTCGCCCGGGTCCTGCCGTTCATCGCCGCCGGGACGGCGCTGGCGCTGCTGCTCGCCCGCCCGCTGAACGCCCTCGGCCTCGGCGACGAGGCGGGCCGGGCGCTCGGCGCGCGTCCGGGGCGGACGCGGGCGCTCGGCGCGCTGGCGGTCGTGCTGCTGTGCGGGTCGGCGACCGCGGCCGTCGGGCCGATCACGTTCCTCGGCCTCGCCGTCCCGTACGCGGTCCGCGCGCTCGTCGGGCCCGACCAGCGCTGGGTGCTGCCGTACTCGCTGCTGCTCGCGCCCGTCGTGCTGCTCGCCGCCGACATCGCCGGACGCGTCGCCACGCCGGGCGAGCTGCAGACCGGGATCGTCACCGCGTTCCTCGGCGCGCCGCTGTTCATGGTCATCGTCCGTCGCGGAAGGACGCGCGAGCTGTGAGCCGGGTGATGCGGGCGGGCGGGGCGTCGGTCCGGTGGGAGCCGCGGGCGGCGCTGGTGTGCGGGCTGGTGGCGCTTGTCGCGGCGGGCGCCGCGGTGCTCGTCGTCGGTTCCGGCGAGTTCCCCGTCTCGCCCGGGGACGTGGTGCGCTCGCTCGTCGGGCAGGGCGACCAGGCGACCGGCTTCATCGTCCGCACCCTGCGGCTGCCGCGCGCCGTGACCGGGCTGCTCGCCGGGCTGGCGCTCGGCACGAGCGGGGCGATCTTCCAGAGCATGTCCCGCAACCCGCTCGGCAGCCCGGACCTCATCGGCTTCACCACGGGGTCGGCGACCGGCGCGCTGCTGCAGATCCTGGTGTTCGGCGGCGGCGCGGTCGCGATCACGGTCAGCTCGGTCGCGGGCGCCTTCCTGACGGCGGCGGGCGTGTACGCCGTCGCGTACCGCCGGGGAGGCGGCGTGCACGGCGTCCGGCTGGTGCTGATCGGTGTGGCCGCCGCCGCGATGCTGGAGGCGGCGAACTCCTACCTCATCACCCGCGCCGAACTGCGCGAGGCGTACGAGGCCGCGTTCTGGCTGACCGGGAGCCTGAACGGGCGCGGCTGGGCGCAGGCCGTGCCGCTCGCCGCCGCGCTCGCGGTGCTCGTCCCGATGGCGCTGCTGCTCGCCCGCCCGCTCGGGATGGGGGAGATGGGGGACGACGCTGCGCGCGCGCTCGGCGTGCCCGTCCAGCGGACGCGCGCGCTGCTCATGGTCGCGGGCGTCGGCCTCGTCGCGGCGGCGACCGCGGCGGCCGGCCCGGTGCCGTTCGTCGCGCTCGCGGCGCCGCAGCTCGCCCGCCGGCTGACCCGCCGTCCCGGCGCGCAGCTGCTGCCCGCCGGGCTGACCGGCGCCGCGCTGCTCGCCTGCGGCGACCTCATCTCGCTGCACCTGCCGGTGGCGATGCCGGTCGGGGTGGTGACCGGCGTGCTCGGCGGCGCCTACCTGGCCTGGCTGCTGCTCACGGCGGGCCGCCGCGCCGCCGCCTGACGGCCTCCGGCCGGTCCCGCGCCGGCGTCGGCGGACCCCGCGTTGACGCCGGACTGGCGATCAATTTAGGTTAGCCTTACCTAAGTTGAGGGGAGTTCCGTGCTGACCCGAGAAGAGCTGCACGCCGCGCTGACCGACGTGCTGGGCGAGGACGCAGGGCCCGGCGACAATCTCATCGAGCTCGGGATGGACTCGATCCGCCTCATGCAGCTGACCGGCCGGCTCCGCCGCCGCGGCGTCGAGGTCCGGTTCGCCGAGCTGGCCGAGCGGCCCACCCTCGCCGCCTGGTGGGACCTGCTCGCCGAGCGCGGCCAGATGGAGGCCCGCGCGCCGGAACCCGGACCCGGACCCGAGGCGGGCGGCGAGCCGGTCGACGGCGCGGAGCCGGACGGCCCGTTCCCGCTGGCCCTCATGCAGCACGCGTACTGGATCGGCCGCGACTCCGGCCAGTCCCTCGGCTCGGTCGCCGCGCACCTGTACGTCGAGCTGGACGGCCGCGCCATCGACCCGTCCCGGTTCGAGGCCGCCGTGCGCGCGCTCGCCGACCGGCACCCGATGCTGCGCGTCGCGGTCGGCGACGACGGGACGCAGCGGATCCTGCCCGAGCGCCCCGGGCCCGCCGTGACCGTCCACGACCTGCGCGGCGCCGCCGACCCCGGCCCCGAGCTGGACCGGATCCGCGCCGAGATGTCGCGGCAGCGGCTCCCGATCGAGGACGGCCGCGTCTTCGACGCCCGCCTGAGCCTGCTCCCCGAAGGGACCGCGCGGCTGCACCTCGACGTCGACATGGTCGCCGCCGACGCGATGAGCTACCGCGTCATGCTGGCCGACCTCGCCGCGCTCTACGAGGGCGAGGCCCTCGCCCCGATCCGCTACGGCTACGCCCGCTACCTCGCCGACGACCCCCGCGCCGTCGCCCGCGAGCGGGACCGCCGGTGGTGGGCCGACCGGCTCGCCGACCTGCCGGGCCCGCCCGAGCTGCCGGTCGCCCCGGAACCGGGCGACGCGGTGGAGCGGCTGCACCACTGGCTGCCGCCGGAGGAGAAGGCCCGCCTCATCGCCCGCGCGCACGCGGCGGGCGTCACTCCCGCGATGGCGCTCGCCGCCGTGTTCGCCGAGGTCGTCGGCGCGTGGTCGGCGACCCCGCGGTTCCTGCTGAACCTGCCGCTGTTCCACCGCGAGCCCGTCCACCCGGACGTGGACTCCGTCGTCGGCGACTTCACCGGCTCGATCCTGCTGGAGGCGGACCTCTCCGAGGACCTGGCGTTCGTCGAGCGCGCCCGCGCCCTGCAGGCGAACCTGCACACCGCCGGCGCGCACAGCGACCACTCCGGCCTGGAGGTGCTGCGCGACCTGTCGCGGCTGCGCGGCGAGCAGGTCCTCGCGCCGATCGTCTACACCAGCGCGCTCAACCTGGGCGAGCTGTTCGGCGACGCGGTCCGCGAGCGGTTCGGCGAGCCCGCCTGGATCATCTCGCAGGGCCCGCAGGTGCTGCTGGACGCGCAGGTCACCGAGGTGGCCGGCGGGCTGCTCCTGAACTGGGACGTGCGCCGCCCCGCCTTCCCCGAGGGCGTCGCCGAGGCGATGTTCGCGGCCTACACCGGCGCGATCGCCCGGCTCGGCGCGGACGGCGCCGACTGGGACGCGCCGCTCGGCATCGGCGCGCCGCCGGAACAGCTCCGCGTCCGGCACCGCCTCAACGCCACCGAGGCCCCGCCGCCCTCGACCCTGACCAAGGGGTTCTTCGAGCACGCCCGCCGCACCCCGGACGCCCCCGCCCTGCACTGGGGCGACGACGGCACCCTCACCTACGCCGACCTCGCCGACCGCGCGCTGCGCGTCGCCGCCGCCCTGGCCGCCCAGGGCGTCCGGCCCGGCGACCGGGTCTCGATCGAGCTTCCCAAGGGGCCCGGCCAGGCCGCCGCCGCCCTCGGCGTGCTCGCCGCGGGCGCCGCCTACGTGCCGATCGGCCCCGAGCAGCCGGCCGCGCGCCGCGAGCGGATCCGCGCGGGCGCGGCCGTCGCCGCGTCCGTCGCCCCCGGCTTCGAGCCCGCCGCCGAGCCGCTGGCGGAGCCCGTCGCGGTCCGTCCCGACCAGGTCGCGTACGTGCTGTTCACGTCCGGGTCCACGGGCGAGCCGAAGGGCGTCGAGGTCTCGCACGGCGCCGCGATGAACACCATCGGCGACCTCGTCGGGCGCTTCGCCCTCGGCCCGGGCGACGTCACCCTCGGCGTCTCCGCCCTCGACTTCGACCTGTCGGTGTTCGACCTGTTCGCCCCCTGGACGGCGGGCGGCGCCGTGGTGATCCCCGGCGAGGACGAGCGGCGCGACGCCGCCCGCTGGAACGCGCTCGCCGCCCGGTGGTCGGTGACCGTGCTGAACAGCGTCCCGTCCGTGCTGGAGATGCTGCTGCGGTCCGGGCCCGTCCCGTCCCTGCGGCTGGTGCTGCTCGGCGGCGACTGGGTCGGCACCCACCTGCCCGGGCTGCTCGCCGAGCGCGCGCCGGGCGCCCGGTTCGTCGCGCTCGGCGGCACCACCGAGACCGCGATCCACTCCACGGCACAGGAGGTCGCGGGGGAGGTCCCGGCGGACTGGCGCTCCGTCCCGTACGGCGTGCCGCTCGGCGGCGTCGCCTGCCGGGTCGTCGACGACCTGGGCCGCGACCGCCCCGACTGGGTCGCGGGCGAGCTGTGGATCGGCGGCGCGGGCGTCGCCGACGGCTACACCGGCGACCCCGGGCGCACCGCGGACCGGTTCGTCGTCCGCGACGGCGTCCGCTGGTACCGGACCGGCGACCTCGCCCGCTACCGCCCGGACGGCACGCTGGAGTTCCTCGGCCGCCGCGACCACCAGGTGAAGGTCCGCGGGTTCCGGATCGAGCTCGGCGAGGTCGAGGCCGCGCTGCGCGACCACCCGGCCGTGGAGCGCGCCGTCGCCCTGCTCGCCGGGAACCGGCTGTGCGCCGCCGTCACCCCCGGCGGCGTCCCGGCCGACGCGGTGCTGGCGCGCGCCCGCGACCTCGTGCCGCCGCACATGGTGCCGGAGGTGCTCGTCCCGGTCGCCGAGCTGCCGCTCACCGCGAACGGCAAGGTCGACCGGAAGGCGCTCGCCGCGCTCGCCGCCGCCGAGGCGGGGGAGGACGCCGCGCCCTACGCCGAGCCCGCGACGTCCCTGGAAAGGGTGCTGGCCCGGATCGCCGCCGAGGTGCTGGGGAGGGAGCGCGTCGGCGCGGACGCCGACTTCTTCGCCCTCGGCGGCGACTCCGTCCTCGCGACGACCGTCGTCGCGCGGCTGCGCGAGGCGCTGGACACCTCCGCCCTGCCCGTCCGCGTCCTGTTCGCCGAGCGGACGATCGCCCGCATCGCCCGCCGCTTCACCGAGCTGGAGGACGCCCCCGGCCGCCTGGAGGCCGTCGCCGCCATCCGGCTGGAGGTCGACGCGATGTCCGACGACGAGATCGAAGCCCACCTCGCCCGCTGACCCCGCCCCTGTCCACTCGCGGCGAGCCGCCGTCATGGGCCGCCCCATGACGACGGCTCGCCGCGGCTCACCGGTCGGGTTCGGCGGCGGGGGCGAGGGTGGCGGTGCGGAGGGTCGTCAGGGTGAGGGCGAGGACCAGGGCGAGGACGGCGCTGACCGTCCCGTAGGCGACGATCGCCGGGCCCGGGGCCAGGTAGCGGCCGAGGGCTCCGGCGCCGAGCGAGCCGATGGCGGTCCCGCCGGTCTCCTGCGCCGCCCACAGGGAGTTGACGCGGCCCAGGTGCGAGTCGGGGGTGTGCGACTGGATGAGGCCGTACCGCAGGATCTCCTCGACGGACGCGGCGAACCCGTACCCGAACAGGATCGCGACGGCGAGCGCCGGATGGCGGGCCAGGCCGGTGCACGCCAGCAGGACGAACCCGGCGACCGACGCCGCGAGGAGCGCGAGGCCGGGGGCCCGGACGGAGCCCGCCCAGCCGCTGGTGACGGAGGCGAGGACCGCGCCGCACGCGGGCGCGGCGTACAGCAGCCCGACCGTGGACGGGCCGCCGCCGAGGCCGTGCTCGGCGAACGCCGGCATGAGCACCGGGATGCCGCCCGCGACCATGAACAGCAGGCCGAGCAGCATCAGCGACCCGACGACGCGGTGGGAGGCGACGAACCGCAGCCCGCCGCCGATCGACCTCAGCGGGTGGCCCTCGGCGTCGCCCTGCCCGTCGACCCCGTCGACCCCGCCGGCCCCGTCCGGCCCGCCGGTGCGGGCGGGTTCGAGCGGCGGCAGCGACGTCAGCAGGCCGAGGGTGCCGAGGGTGCCGGCCGCGGCCGCCGCGTAGTTCCAGCCGACGCCGAACGCCGATACGACGAGGCCGCCGAGCGCGGGCGACAGCATCGACCCGAGCCGGACCGTCAGCGCGTTCAGCGCGCCCGCGGCGACGAGCCTGTCCGGTCCGACGAGCGCGGGCGTCGCGGCGAGCAGCGCGGTGATCGCGACGCCGGTGGCGAGCCCGTCCCACGCGGCCAGGACGTACAGCGCGGCGGACGACGGGGACGGCAGGAACGCGTTCAGGGCGAGCAGCGCGAACGCGATCCCGGAGGCGGTGCGGGCGCGCAGCATCAGCCGCCGCCGGTCCCGCCGGTCGGCGAGCACGCCGCCCCACAGGAACCCGGCCAGCAGCGCGACGCCCTCGGCGGCGGATACGGCGCCGACCTGCACGGTGGAGCCGGTCAGGTCGTAGACCTGCACGGGGACGGAGACGGCCAGCATGCCGATCCCGAAGACCGAGACGGTGCGGGCGATGAACACGTTGCGGAACGGCCGGCTGTCGCGCAGCGGGCCGACGTCCAGGGCGAGGCGCCGGAGCATCGTCGGGGGTTCTCCTCGGAAGGGGGAGTAGCTAAGGTAAGCCTATCCTTAGTTGATCGTGAGAGAAGGGCCCTCCCGGTGCAGCGCACGCTGATGAACGGAAAGATCCACCGAGCGACCGTGACCCAGGCCGACCTGCACTACGTGGGATCGCTGACGATCGACGCCGAGCTGATGGAGGCCGCCGGCATCGCCGAGGGGGAGCAGGTCCACCTCGTCGACATCGACAACGGCTCCCGCCTGGTCACCTACGCCATCACCGGCGAGGCGGGCAGCGGGGTCGTCGGCGTGAACGGCGCGGCGGCACGCCTCGTCCAGCCCGGCGACCTCGTCATCGTCATCACCTACGCCGCCCTCGACGACGCCGAGATGGCCGCCCACGAGCCGCGCGTCGTGCACGTCGACGCCGCGAACCGGATCGTGGCGCTCGGCTCCGACCCCGCCGAGCCCGTCCCCGGCGCCCCCGCCCAGCTCGCCGGGCGCTGAGCCATGCCGGACACCGCTCCGGCCGTCATGGACGGCTTCACCCCCTGGCCCGCCCACCTCGAACGGCGCTACAAGGCGGAGGGCTACTGGAAGGACCGCGTCCTCGGCGACGTCCTGCGCGGCGACCCGGACCGGACCGCGCTCGTCGCCGGCGGGGACCGCCTCACCTACGCCGGCCTCGACCGGCGCGCCGAGCGGACCGCCGCCGGATTCCTGCGGCTGGGCGTCCGCCGCGGCGACCGCGTCATCGTCCAGCTGCCCAACACCACCGGCTTCGTCGTGGCGTTCCTGGCGCTCGTGCGGATCGGCGCGGCGCCCGTCCTCGCGCTGCCCGCGCACCGCGAGAGCGAGATCCGGTACCTGTGCGAGCTGGCCGAGGCCCGCGCGTACGTGTGCGGCGAGACGGACGGCGGCTTCGACTACCGCGCGATGGCCCGGACGCTGCCCGTCGAGCACGTCGTCGTGGACGGCGACGCCCAGGAGTTCACCGCCCTCGCCGACCTGGACGCCGAACCCGCGGAGTACCCGCGCCCAGCTCCCGCCGACGTCGGCGTCCTGCTGCTGTCGGGCGGCACGACGGGGCTGCCGAAGCTGATCCCCCGGACGCACCGCGACTACGTCTACAACCTGGAGGCGAGCGCCGAGCTGTGCGGCTTCACCCGCGACACGGTCTACCTCGTGGTGCTGCCCGCCGCGCACAACTTCGCGCTCGCGTGCCCCGGGCTGCTCGGCGCGTTCGCGACCGGCGGGACGGTGGTGCTGGCGCCGTCCGGGGCGCCGGACGAGGCGTTCCCGCTCATCGAGTGCGAGCGCGTCACCGCCTGCGCGGCCGTCCCGCCGATCGCGCTGCTGTGGCTGGACGCGGCGACCTGGTCCGAGGACGACCTGTCGTCCCTGGAGCTCCTGCAGGTCGGCGGCGCGAAGCTGGCCGCCGAACGGGCCGCGGAGGTGCCGGGCGTGCTCGGCTGCCGCCTCCAGCAGGTGTTCGGGATGGCGGAGGGGCTGCTGAACTTCACCCGCCTCGACGACCCGCCCGACCTGGTGGAGCGGACGCAGGGCCGCCCGCTGTCCCCGGCCGACGAGATCCGGATCGTGGACGGCGACGGCGGGACGGTCGCGCCCGGCGAGGTCGGGGAACTGCTCACCCGCGGCCCGTACACGCTGCGCGGCTACTACCGGGCGCCCGCGCACAACGCCCGCGCGTTCACGCCGGACGGCTACTACCGCACCGGCGACCTCGTCCGCGAGCTGCCGTCCGGGCACCTGATCGTGGAGGGCCGCGAGAAGGACCAGATCAACCGGGGCGGCGACAAGGTGTCCGCCGAGGAACTGGAGGACCACCTCCTCGCCCATCCGGCGGTCCACGACGCGGCCGTCGTCGGCGTCCCCGACCCGATGATGGGGGAGCGGACCTGCGCGTTCCTCGTCCTGCGCGACGCGGCGAAGGCCGCGCCGCCGACGCTGCGCGAC
>NZ_JBEYYT010000234.1:0-14488 GCF_040645715.1 Spirillospora sp. NPDC046719
GGCGCGAGCCGGCCGGGGTGGCGCCGGGCGAGATCGGCGGCGGACGTGCCGTACTCGTGCCGCCGCCGCGCCCAGGCCGCCGGGCGGAGCCGAGGCGTGTGCGCGACCCGTGCGGCGGGCTCGTAGCGGACGTTCCACCCCTGGTCGCCCAGCCGCCAGACGAAGTCGACGTCCTCGCCGAGCCGCAGGTCCTCGTCGAACGGATCGTCCGGGACGGCCGCGACCCGGACCAGCAGCGTCGCGGTCGGCACGAACCCGAGCCGGCCGCCGGGACGGACCAGGGCGGGCCGCAGGCCCATGTCCAGCGCCGACCGCGCGGTCTCGTAGCGGGCCAGCAGCCCGGTGTCGTCCGACAGCGGCACGACGCGGGGGGCGACGGCGGCGACGCGGGGGTCGTCGAAGTGCGGGACGAGGACGTCGAGCCAGCCCGCCATCGGGCGGCAGTCGGAGTCCACGAACGCGGCGAACCGTGTCTCGACCAGGCGCAGGCCGGTGTTGCGCGCCGCCGCCGGGCCCCGGTTGCGGGAATGCCGGACGAGCCGCGCGCCGTACGCGTCCGCGACCCGCCGCAGCGGTCCGGGGTCGGGCGACGCGTCGTCCACGACGACCACCGGCACGTCCCCGACGGCGGCCAGGGATCGTTCCAGCTCGTCGGCCCGCTCGTAGGCGGGGATGACCACCGTCACGTCGTGCGGTCCGGGACGCGGCGCCGGGAGCGGGTCGGCCATGCCGAGGTCGAGGAGCCTGCGCGCCAGCGCCCGTCCGAGCGGCGAGGGGTCGGCGAGGCCGGCGCGGCCCGCCCGGCGCAGCGCCGCCAGGTGCGGGCGAGCCGCGTCCGCCAGCCGGACCACCTTCCAGGGCGCGCCGCCGGTGGCCACGCGCCCGCCCGACCAGAGCGAGGTGTCCCGGGCCAGCGCGACGGGCAGGTCCGCGGGCAGCCGGAACCGGTCCTTCGGCGCGCTCATGTTCTTCGGCGGTGTCATGGCCGCGCGGCGGCGGGGTCGAGGAGCCGGCCGCGCTCGTCCGTTCGCCGGCCGCCGATGCGGCGGACGACCGACGCCACCATGCCGGCCGCGATCTCGCGGCCCCGTTCGGCGGACGCCCCGGCCGGGTCGCCGAGCACGCCGGACGGCGAGACGGCGCGCACGCCGCCCGCGACCAGGTCCGGCATGATCGCGGCGAGCGGGCGGGTCTCCCCGGTGACGCCGCCGAAGGGACGCACCAGGCCGGGGGCCAGATGCAGCATCACGGACGTCTCGGTGAACCCGGCGTGCGCGTCGCCGCCGGGCACGCCGCAGCCGACCCAGGCGGTGTCGTGCCCCTCGGCCCGCATCCGCCCGGCGGCGGCGTCGAGGGTGGGGACGTTGCCGCCGTGCCCGTTGACGAAGACGACGCGTCCCGCCCACAGCGCGAGCGACCGCACGGTCTCCACCAGCACCGCGTTCAGCGCCTCGTGCCCGATGGAGACCGTGCCGGGGAACCCGGCGTGCTCGCCGCTCGCCCCGAACGCGATCGCCGGGGCGACGAGCACCTGCCCCTCCGACTCCGGGCGCAGGGCGTCCGCCGCGCGCGCGGCGACCGCCTCCGCGATCACCGTGTCGGTGGACAGCGGAAGGTGCGGCCCGTGCTGCTCGGTCGACCCGACCGGCACCAGGACGAGCGGAGCCGCCCGGACGTCCGTCCAGGCGGCCCCGGCCAGGTCCCCGGCACCGGGCACGTCTCCGGCAGCCCGCACGTCAGCCGGCCGAGCCGCCGCCGCCCAGCGTCAGCGCGAAGCCGGGCGGGATGACGAGGTCGTCGGGGTTGAGTTCGTCGACCGAGGAGTGGCCGAGCCCGAGCACGGCGGAGTCGAGGCCGCCGCGCATGATGTCCAGGACGTTCTCCACGCCGGCCTGCCCGTTGGCGGCCAGCCCCCACAGGTACGCGCGGCCGATCAGCACGGCGCGCGCGCCGAGCGCGAGGGCCTTGGCGACGTCGCCGCCGCGCCGCACGCCGCCGTCCAGCAGCACCTCGATCTGGTCGCCGACCGCCTCGGCGATCGACGGCAGGACCCGGATCGTGGCGGGCGTCGTGTCGAGGTTGTTGCCGCCGTGGTTGGACACCGACAGCGCCGTCACCCCGGCGTCCACGGCGCGCTTGGCGTCGTCGACGCGGGTGACGCCCTTGAGCAGGAACGGGCCGCCCCACTCCTCGCGCAGCCACGCGACGTCCTCCCAGGTGGGAGGCGGCGTCTGCATCCACTCGCCGTACGCGCCGAAGAAGGTCGGCGCCGGGCCGTTCGGCGGCTTCAGGTTCGGGGTGGTGAGGTCGGGGATCCGGCCCTCCTTGGCGAACTTCCACAGCCAGCCCGGATGCGGCAGCACGCCCGGCGCGAGCTTCGCCGCCGTCCTGAAGTCGATCTTCTCCGGGATCATGGGGCTGCCCCAGTCCCGGCCGTTGGAGAACGACCAGTCGAGCGTGGCGATCAGCGCCTTCGCGCCGGCCTTCTTCGCGCGGTCGAGGCGCTGGACCATCGCGTCGCGGTCGCCGCTCCAGTACATCTGGAAGAAGACGTTCGGGTTGGCCTCCGCGACCTCCTCCACGGGCTTGCTCGCGAACGAGCTGAGCCCCATGATGACGCCCCGGTTCGCGGCGGCCCGCGCCACCGCCACCTCCCCGTCGGGGTGCACGGCCTGCACGCCGGTGGGGGAGATGAGCACGGGCATGGAGGTCTCCACGCCCATCACGGTGGTGGACAGGTCGCGCTGCGCCTTGTGGCCGACGACGCGGGGCGCGAAGCCGAGGTCGCCGAACGCCTTCGTGTTGGCGTCGATCGTCCGGCCGCGCTCCGAGCCCGCGACCAGCGCCCCGTAGACCATGTGCGGGAGCCGCCGCTTGGCCCGGCGCTGCGCCTCGGCCACGGTCTCGAACCACGGGTTCTTGAACATGTCGATGTCTCCTGAAGGGGTGGACCACGAGAGGGTCCGTTGGAGGAACCGCCGGGGGAACCGCTAGGAGAGCCGGAGTCCGGCCAGCGGGTTCTCCTCGCAGGCGCTCACCGGCGGGCGCTCCGGCGGGCGGCTCATGAGGGTGACCGGCACCGGCCGCCGGCGCGGCGGCGAGGTGCGGTGCGAGTGGTCGGCGGACGGCTTCGGGATCCCGGCCCGGTCCTCGGGACGCCGCGCGAGCAGCTTCTCGCCGTGCCCCTGCACGCATTCGGGGTCGGGGCCGTCCAGTGGCAGGCCGGTGAAGAACTTGGCGGCCATGCAGCCGCCCTTGCACGTGTCGTAGAAGCCGCAGGACGCGCACGCCCCGCCGGTCTGCGGCTCGCGCAGGTTCCGGAACAGGTCCGACTCGCGCCACACGCGGGCGAACCCGCCCGGCTGCCGGATGCTGCCCGCGAGGAACTCGTCGTGGATCGCGAACGGGCAGGCGTACACGTCGCCGATCGGGTCGATGAGGCAGACGACCCGTCCGGCGCCGCACAGGTTCAGGCCGGGCAGCGCCTTGCCGTAGGCGGACAGGTGGAAGAACGAGTCGCCGGTCAGCACGCTGTCGCCGTGCGCCACCAGCCAGTCGTACAGCTCGCGCTGCTGCTCCTGGCGCGGGTGCAGCTCGTCCCACACGTCCGCGCCGCGGCCGGACGGGCGCAGCCGCGTCAGCCGCAGCTGCGCGCCGTACTCGTCGGCGATCGCCTTGAACGCGTCCATCTGCGGGATGTTGTGGCGGGTGCACACCACCGACAGCTTGAAGTTCTTCATCCCGGCGTCGCGCAGGTTCCGCATCGCGCGGATCGCGGTGTCGTAGGAGCCGGGGCCGCGGACCGCGTCGTTGACCTCGGGCGTCGCGCCGTCCAGCGAGATCTGCACGTCCACGTAGTCGTTGGCCGCGAGCCGCTCGGCGACCTCCGGGGTGATCCGGACGCCGTTGGTGGAGAACTTCACGCCCACGTGGTGGGCGGTGGCGTAGTCCAGCAGCTCCCAGAAGTCGGGCCGGACGGTCGGCTCGCCGCCGCCGATGTTGACGTAGAAGACCTGCATGGCCTCCAGCTCGTCGATGACGGCCTTGCACTCCTCGGTGCTCAGCTCGCGCGGGTCGCGCCGTCCCGAGCTGGACAGGCAGTGCGCGCACGACAGGTTGCAGGCGTAGGTGAGCTCCCAGGTCAGGCAGATCGGCGCGTCGAGCCCGTACTCGAACAGGTCGACCAACCGCGTCCCGGGCCGCGGCGCGGGCCGGTTCGGGGCGGGCCGGTTCGTCGCGATGGTCATGGGGTCCTTTCCACGAGCATGGAGGAGCCGGCGAGGGCGCCGAGCGCCGCGCCGAACCTCGGCAGGTCCGCCGCGGGGACGCCGGCGCGGGCGCACGCCTCCCGGGCGGTGGGCGCCTCCCCGAGGGACCGGACGACCTCCAGGAGGCGGCGGTCCTTCAGGAACGACAGCTTGCGCGTCCCGAAGTGGTAGAGGAGCGCGCCGAAGGGCTCGGGCCGCACCGAGACCTGCGGGTGCAGGTCCCAGGCGCGGTCGAGGTCGAGGTCCGGCACGGGCTGGGCCATGGCGTGCGGCCTAGTAGACGCCGCACATGCCGTCGATCGAGACCTCCTCGATCAGCGACTCGGCGACGTCGGCGTCCTGGGCGCGGTCGTCGGCCTGGTCGGCCGGCGGGTTCTGCGGAGCGTTGCTCTCCATGGGTCCTCCCTCGTGCGGCGTGCGACGGCCCGGCCGTCCCGGCGGGCGGGGCGGCTCGTACCATCGGTCCTGGACGGATACTAAATGCATCGAGTGTCATAAAGGAAGGTCCCGCTCCATGATCCGCCGGAATCCCGGATGAGCACGCCCGCCCCGCGCCGCCCCGACGTGCTCGTGGTGGGAGCGGGCGGCAGCGGCGCCGTCCTGGCGGCCCGGCTCAGCGAGGACCCCGGATGCGAGGTGCTCCTGGCCGAGGCCGGACCGGTTCCGCGCTCTCTCTCGGACTTCCCCGGCGGCCTGCTCGACGCTCGCCTCGTTCCCGGCGCGCAACCGGGCAACGCCGCCGTCCGGACGTTCCCGGCCCTCCTCGCGCCCGGCCTGCCCTACGCGGCGGCGCGCGGCCGGTTCCTCGGCGGGTCCACCACCGTCAACGGCGGCTACTTCGTCCGGGCGCGGCGCGCGGACTTCGACCGCTGGTCCGTCCACGGGGACCTGTGGTCCTACGACCGGGTGCTGCCGCTCATGCGGGCGCTGGAGACCGACCTCGACTTCGGCGCCACCGCGCTGCACGGCGGCGACGGCCCCGTCCCCGTCCGCCGCACCGGCCTGAGCCATCCCGCCGCCGCCGCGTTCCAGGCCGCCGCCCGGTCCCTCGGGCACCCGGACGACCCCGACAAGAACGCGCAGGGCGCGCCCGGCTCCGGCCCGGTGCCGTCGAACACGGTGGACGGCCGGCGGATCAACACCGGGATCGCCTACCTCCTCGGCGAGGCCGCGAGGCGGCCCAACCTCACCGTCCTCGGCGACTGCGTGGTGCGGTCGGTCGTGATCAGGCGCGGCAGGGCGACCGGAGCGGTGCTCGATCAGGGCGGGCGGCGGACGGTCCTCGACGCAGGAGAGGTGGTCCTGTGCGCGGGCTCGCTCTCCTCGCCCCACCTGCTGCATCTGTCCGGCGTCGGCCCCGCCGACGACCTCGCGCGCCACGGCGTCCCCGTCGTCCACGACCTGCCCGCCGTCGGCGCCGCGCTCAGCGACCACCCCCAGGTCACCGTGGAATGGGCCCCGCGGCGCCCGCTGCCGCCGCCGTCCGGGAGCTGGCTCGGCGGCGCCCTCCACCTGCCCTCCTCCGGCGGCGCCGCGGCGGGCGACCTGGAGATCCTCCAGTCCCTCGTGCCGATCATGGGCCTGGTCGGCGGGGAGCCGGCCGCCCCCGGCGCGCCCCTGCCCCTGCTCGTCTCGGCGCTGGCGCCCCGCGCGAGCGGGACGCTCCGCACCGTCTCCGCCGACCCCGACGTCCCGCCGCGGATCACCTACGGCTACCTGGAGACCGCCGCCGACCGCCGCCGGATGCGCGAGGCCGTGCGCGCCGCGGCCGCCGTCGTGACCTCCGACGCGTTCGGCGAGGTCTCCGGCGGCCTGGTCGACCCCCCGCAAGGCCCGCTGGACGACGACGACCTGCTCGACGCGTGGATCCTCGCCCGGCTCGGCACGTCCCAGCACACCTGCGGGACCGTGCCGATGGGCGCCGCCGTCGACGGCCACGGCCGCGTGCACGGCCTGACCGGGCTCCGCGTCGCCGACACGTCCGTCCTCCCGGACGCGCCGCTGCGCGGGCCCGCCGCGACCGCCGTCCTCATCGGCGAGGTGATCGCCGGGGCCGTCCGCGCCGGCGGGTGACGCCCGCTCGCCGCGCCTCTCGCCAGGCCGACGCCTCCCGCCAGGCCGCGCCTCCCGCTAGGCCGACACCGAGCCGGCGCCGTCCAGCACCGCCGACAGGCCCGCGCTCACCTGCCGCAGCGCCTCGTCCAGCACGTCCGCGAGCACCGTCTCCTCGCCGGACGCCAGCCAGAACTCGTACGCCGACACGCAGGCCGACAGCACGACGTTCCCGGCGAGCCGGGGCACCAGCGCCGACACCGGCGCGCCGGTCCGCTCGGCCACGAACGCCGTGATCACCGACCGCCAGGACGCGTACCGCAGCGTCGCGTCCGCCTGGAGCGTCGGCACCCCGAGGATCAGCTGCATCCGCTGCCGGTGCCACGGCACGTCCTGCGGGTCGAACCGGTTGAACTCGACGACGGCGCGGCGCACCGCGTCCATCATCGGGACGTGCGGGTCCGCCTCGTCGAGCAGCTCCCGCAGCCTCCGCAACTGGCCCTCGAAGTCGCCCCACACCAGGTCGTTCTTGGACGAGAAGTAGCGGAAGAACGTCCGCCGCGCGATCCCCGCCGCCGCCGCGATGTCGTCGACGGTGGTCTCGTCGAACCCCTTGCGGGCGAACAGCTCGAACGCCAGCCGCTCCAGGACGGCCGGCGAGGTCGCGCGCGGCCTGCCCATGGCCCGCTGGGGACCGGCCGTCCCGCCTTCCGAGGTCACGGCACCAGAATCCCACGCCCCGCACGGGTCCGCATCCGGAAGCCGCGCGGGGCCGCGTCAAGGAGGACGGGTCGGGGCCGCGCCGAGGACGGCGGGCGGGCCCCGTCAGAAGACGGGCGTGCCGTCGCGGACGAGCCTCCAGTTCGCCACGTGGAACGACGCCGGGTCGATGGTGCCGGCCGCCGACGCGTACGCCACGATCGCCTCGCGGATCGCGAGCTGGGCGTTGTAGACCACCGGCGCCGTCGAGATGTGCGGGAAGCCGCCGCCGCCGGACTGGCGGTAGTTGTTCACCGCGACGACGAACCTCTGATCGTCCGCCACCGCCGTTCCGTTGAACGCGAGATCGCGGATCCGCGACCCTTCCGCCTGGGCGATGTCGATGTCGTAGGTGACCCCGGAGAACTGGTCGTAGTTGTAGTCGGGGAGGTTGTGGGCGTTCGTCCACGACGCGGGATCGACGGGGTCCCCGGCGGCGACCTGCTTGTAGTACCGCGCCGAGTATTCGAGGTAGTCCTTGATCTGCGCGCCGGTCAGGACGCTGCCGAGCAGGGTGTTGTCGTAGATGTAGAGCCCGGCGATGTCCTTGATGGTGACCTTTCCCGCGGGAAAGGTCGCGGCGCGGCTGAACGGCGCCGCGATCGACAGCACCGGAAGGGACGCGTACTCGGTGCCCGCCACCGCCTCGGTGACCTTCGCGGTCTGCACCGCGTTGACGTAGTCGAGGATCGCGGTGTCCTTCCAGCACGACTCCGCCGCCGACATCTCCTCGGTGGACGTCGCCACGGCCTGGTTCACGTAGGCGACCACGGCGTCGTGCTGCTTCTTCACCAGCCCGGCGAGCGCCGGGTCCTCCTCCACGGTGTTCGTGTTCACCGTCGTCGCCGACTTCCCGACGACCTTCCACCGCCCCCGCTCGCGCCGCAGCGTCAGGTCGAAGACCGACAGGCGCTCGCCCCAGCACTTCGGCTCGCTCATCACGACCGTCTCGCCGCTCGCCTCGTTGGTGACGAACCGCTCGGGGACGTCGATGTGCGCGTGCCCGAAAAGGATCGCGTCGATCCCCGGGACCTGCTGGGCGACCATCGCGGACGCGTTCTCCACCGGAATGTCGCCGGTGTAGGACGACAGTCCGCTGTCGCCCGCGTGCGCGCTGACGACCATGACGTCCACGCCCTGCGCGCGCACGATCGGGACCCATTTCTTGGCCGTCTCGACCAGGTCCAGGAAATCGAGCCTCCCGGACACGTTCGCCTTGTCCCAGATCGCGACGCCCGGGTTCGTCAGCCCCAGCAGCCCGACCCTGATCGGCGGATGCCCCGGGACGCGCATCCGCTTGATGATGTACGGGCGGAACGCCGGACGGTCGGTGCCCGCGTGCACGGCGTTGGCCGCCAGCACCGGCGCGTCCATCTGGCCGATCCACGTGTTCAGGAACGGCAGCCCGTAGTTGAACTCGTGATTGCCGAGCGCCACCGCGTCGAATCCGATGGCGTTCATCTGCAGCGCCATCGGGTGCGTCAGGCCCGTCTTCGTGATGGGCTCCACGGTCGCGTAGTAGAAGCCGAGCGGGGTCCCCTGGATGGTGTCCCCGGCGTCGAAGAGCAGCGTGCGCTCCCGCCCGCGCGCAGCGCGGATCCGCTTCACCAGGCTCGACACCCGCGCCAGCCCGACGACGTTCCCCGCGCTGTCGCTGTACGCGGCGTCCTTGTAGTAGTCCCAGTTCACCGCGTTGCTGTGGAGGTCGGACGTGCCCATGACGGTGATGGTCACGTCGCTCTCCGGCCGCCTGCCCGGCGTCGCGGCCTCCGCCGCCCCGGGCCATCCCGCGAGGGCCAGCGCGCCCGCCGCCGTCAGCCCGCCCAGCGCCTGCCGGCGGCTGATGCCGGGCCGGTGCCCGTGGTCGCCGCCGGCCTCGTCCGGCACCCGGCACGAGCACCAGCGCGGCGCCGGTCCCTGCGGTTCGTCCATCGCACGTCCTTCCAAGGGCTCCAAGTGAGACGACCCGCAACCCTAGGCCCGCCGCGCCGGGCCGGAGCCGGTGAGAATCCCCGATCCTGGGGGCCGATCGTTGGCAATCCCCGTCCTTGCGCCACGCCGCCCGGGGCAGGTGTGCGACGGCCCTGACCGGGCAGAGCAGGCCCGTGAGCACGAGTGCGCTGATCGTCGTCGACATGCTGAACCCCTACGGCCACCAGGACGCGGGCCTGCTCACCGCGAGCGTGGAGCGGACGATCGAACCCCTGCGGCGGCTGCTGGAGCGCGCCCGCGAGCGCGACGACGTGCGCCTGCTGTACGTCAACGACAACCACGGCGACTTCACCGCCGACCGGCACGACCTCGTCCGCCGGGCGCTGGACGGCGAGCGTCCCGACCTGGTCGAGCCGATCCTGCCGCCGGACGACTGCGCCTTCCTGGCCAAGGTCCGCCACAGCGCCTTCTACGGGACGGCGCTGGAGTACCTGCTCTCCCGCGAAGGCGTGGAGGAGATCATCCTCGCCGGGCAGGTCACCGAGCAGTGCGTGCTCTACAGCGCCCTGGACGCCTACGTCCGGCACTTCAAGATCAAGGTGGTCCGCGACGCGGTCGCCCACATCCACCCCGACCTCGGCTACGCCGCGCTCCGCATGATGGACCTGAACATGCGCGCCGAGATCGTCACCGCCGCCAAGTGCCTCTGACGGGGCGGGACGCGGCGGGGAGGGGCGTGCCGCGGCCCGTGGAACGATGAGCGCGTGACCGTCGAGGCGACGACCGAGCGGGTGCTGCGGCTGCTGGGGCTGCTCCAGCGCCGGCCGTCCTGGACCGCCGCCGAACTCGCCGCGGAACTGCGCGTCACCGACCGCTCGGTGCGCCGCGACGTGGAGCGGCTGCGCGCGCTCGGCTACCCCGTGCACGCCGTGCCGGGCGTCGGCGGCGGCTACCGGCTCGGTGCGGGCACCCGGCTGCCGCCGCTGCTGCTCGACGACGAGGAGGCGATCGCGACGGCGGTCTCGCTGCGGCTGGCGGCGGGCGGGACGGTCGCCGGGGCGGGGGAGGCGGCGCTGCGCGCGCTCGCGAAGCTCGACCAGGTGATGCCGCCCCGGCTGCGCGCCGAGGTGCGGGCGGTGCACGGCGCCACCGAGACCCTCGTCGGTCCCGGCGCCGTCGTCGACGCGGAGGTGCTGGTGACGCTCGCGCGGGCCTGCCGCGACGCGCTGCGGGTGCGGTTCCGGTACGCGGCCCGCGACGGCGCCGAGCGCGAGCGCACGGTGGAGCCGGTCCGGATGGTCGCGACCGGCCGCCGCTGGTACCTGATGGCCTGGGACGTCGACCGGGACGGCTGGCGGACCTTCCGGCTGGACCGGATGCGCGAGGTGGCGGCGACGACCTGGCGCTTCGCGGCGAGGGAGCATCCGGACCCGGTGGACTACGTGCGGCGGTCGGTGGCGGAGGCGCCGTACCGGCACCTCGCCCGGATCCGGGTGCGCGCCCGTCCGGGCCGGGTGCGGGAGCTGGTGCCGCCCGAGGTGGGCCGGGTGGAGGACGGCGGCGACGGGTGGTGCGTGCTCGTCGTCGGCGCCGACGACCTGGACCGGATCGCCGTGCGCGTCGCCCGGCTGGGCTTCGAGACGGAGGTGCTGGAGCCGCCGGAGCTGCGGGAGGCGGCCGCCCGCCTCGCCCGCCGCCTCGCCGCGATGGCCGGGCCCGACGAGATGCAACGGTGATGTACAACGCTGTTGTATATCGGTCGGACCCTCGCTAGCCTGCCGCCATGCCCGACACCGCGTCCCCCTTCGCGCCCGCTCTGACCTTCGCCTTCGAGATCCGCGCCGACCTCGCCCCGACCCTGCACGTGGGCCACGGCGCGGGGGAGAGGACCGAGTTCACCCCCATCACCGGCGGCACGGTCGACGGCCCGCTGCTTCGCGGGACCGTCCTGCCGGGCGGCGACTGGTCGAGCACCCGCGGCGACGTCTGCCAGCTCGACGCCCGCTACCTGCTCCGCGCCGAGGACGGTGCGGTCATCGACATCGTCAACCGCGGCTACTACCACGAGGCCGGCGACTCCCCGGAGCAGTTCGACGGCGACCTCCAGGTGTCCGCGCCCGGCGTCTACTACCGGACCTCGCCCGTCTTCCGCACCGACGCGCCGGCGCACCTGTGGCTCGCCCGGACCGTCTTCGTCGGCCTGGCGCGCGCCTCGGACCCCGAGGCCGTCTTCATCCGCATGTACGCCCTCCTCTGACCCGCCCCGCCGAAGCGCGCCCCCGCTCGCCGAAACGCCCGAAACGGGCGGTGGTCAGTTCGGTCGGCGGGCGGGGCAGTGCTCGCCGGTCCGCAGGTTCGCGGTGGCGGCGGTGATGACGGTGTCGAGCCTGTCCCGGGTGCCGGACAGGTCGCTGATCCGCCGGTCGATGCGCTCGCGTTCCGCGGCGAGCCGGTCGAGGAGCTCCGGCGTGGCCTCGCCGTCCACGACGCAGGGCAGCAGCTCCAGGATCGACCTGCTCGACAGCCCGGCGCCGTACAGCTGCTGGATCAGCGCGACGCGCTCGACCGCGCCGTCCGGGTAGTGCCGCTGGCCGCTGGGGCTGCGCTCCGCGGCGAGCAGGTCCTGCTCCTCGTAGTACCGCAGGGCGCGGACGCTCACGCCCGTCCTCGCGGCGAGCTCGCCGATCCGCATCATGCCTCCCGGTGTGATCCCGGCCACGCCACTTGCCTCTGACGTCAGCGTCAGCTTTTAGCGTAGCCGCGAAGTCGCACCCGCCGCCTCAGCGGTCGGAAAGGAAGAGCCATGACCGGAACCGTGACACCGACCCTCGACCTCGCCCCCGATCGGCCCGTCCCCGTCGTCTCGGTGAAGCCGGTGGTGCTGCCGCCGCCGGGACACGGCGCGGACCCGCGCGGGGAGGACCTGCGCGTGCGCGTCTCCGCGCCCGCGACCGGCGACGCCCTGCCGATCATCGTGTTCTCGCACGGCTTCGGGTCGTCGCTGGAGGGCTACGGCCCCCTGACCGACTACTGGGCCGCCCGCGGGTTCGTCGTGGTCCAGCCCACCCACCTCGACTCGAGGACGGTGGCCCTGCCCGAGGACGACCCCCGGACGCCGCGGATCTGGCGGTTCCGGGTCGAGGACCTGAAGCGCGTCCTCGACCACCTCGACGTGCTGGAGGCCGCCGTCCCCGGCCTCGCCGGACGCCTCGACCGCGAGCGCGTCGCCGCGGCCGGGCACTCCTTCGGCGGCCAGACGGCGGGCAACCTGCTGGGCCTGCGCGTCCTCGACCCCGTGACCGGCGAGGGCGAGGACCTCTCCGATCCCCGGGTCAAGGCGGGCGTCCTGCTCGCCACCGCCGGGCGCGGCGGAGCCGACCTCACGCCGTTCGCGGCCGAGCACTACCCGTTCATGAACCCGGCCTTCGCGCACATGACCACGCCGGCCCTCGTGGTCATGGGGGAGCGGGACGACCTCCCGCTGACCGTCCGCGGACCGGACTGGACGGCCGACCCGTACCACCTGAGCCCCGGCGGCAAGAGCCTGCTCACGGTGTACGGGGCGGAGCACTCGCTCGGCGGGATCCCCGGCTACGAGGCCAGGGAGACGACGGACGAGGACCCGGAACGGCTCGGCCTCGTCCAGCGGCTCACCCTGGCCTACCTCCGCCACGCGCTCGGCATCGACGACTCCGGCTGGACGGCGGCGCGCAAGGAGCTGCTGGAAGGCGACGATCCGCTCGGACGCGTCGAATCCAGGTGATGCGCCGCGCCCGCGTCGCTCACGCCGTCGCGAGCCACTCCTCGAACGTGGTCGGCGCGATGCGGGCGCCCTCGCCGGGCAGCAGGACGTTGCCCGCCATGTCCGTGCCGAGCGGCCCCGCCCAGGTCGGCACGAGCTTCACCGTGCGGCCGCGCGCCTGGTGGGTGCGGCGCGCCATGTCCACCAGGTCCTGCGGCTCCGGCCCGGCGAGGTCGGGGCAGCGGCCCTGCGGCGTGCCCGCGGCGACCTCGGCGAGGACGTCGGCGACGTCGGCGGGCGCGACCGGCTGGACGAGCAGCGGCGGGATCGCGGCCACGCCGTCCCGCTCGGTCCAGCCGGCGAGCATCGCGGCGAAGTCGTGGAACTGGGTGGCCGGGACGATCGACCACGGCACCGGCCCCGCGGCGACCAGGCGCTCCTGCTCGCGCTTGCCCGCGTAGTGCGCGTTGCCCTCGACGCGGTCGACCCCGGCGATCGACAGCAGGACGTGGTGGCCGACCCCGGCGCGCTCCTCGGCGGCGAGCAGGTTCCGGGTGGCAGCGGTGAAGAAGGCGACCGTCTCGGCCGGGTCGGCGGCCGTCGCGTTCGTGGCGTCGACGACCGCGCCGACGCCGGCCAGGGCCGCGTCGAGCCCGTCGCCGGTCACCAGGTCGACGCCGAGCGAGCGGCTGATCCGCACGACGTCGTGCCCGGCCTTCTGGAGAGCGGCGACGGTGAGCGCCCCGATGTTCCCGGTCGCGCCCGCTACGGCGATCCGCATGATGACCCCTCCTCGTCTCTGGACAGGACTGCACGGTATCTCGGACTAAAAGGATCCGCAATATCTGTGATAGGTAGGATCGGGGCATGAAGCTGCCCGTGAGCACCGAATGGCTCCTGCACTGCGCCGCGACGCTGGCCCAGCTCGACCCGGGCGCGACCGCCTCGGCGGCCCAGCTCGCGCAGTACTACGACCTGCCGGCGCCCTACCTCGCCAAGCAGCTCCAGACGCTGGTGAAGAGCGGCGTCCTGGCGGCGGCCACGGGCCCGCGCGGCGGGTTCCGGCTGGCCCGTCCCGCCTCGGAGATCACGCTCCTGCAGATCGTCGAGGCGGTCGACGGGGCGTCCTCGCCCTACGAGTGCCGCGAGATCCGGCAGCAGGGGCGCGGCGCCTTGCGGCCCGAGGACTGCCGTGAGACCTGCGTCCTCGCCGCGAAGATGGCCGAGGCACACGAGGCATGGCGGCAGAGCCTCGACGCCACCTCGCTCGCCGACATCCTCGCCACCCTGCCCGCGTCCGCCCCCGACCGCACCCGCCGGCGCATGGCGGGCACGGCATAGCCGAGGGCGCTACGGCGACCGGAGCGCGTCGCGCTCGCGCACACCGCCGCCGGTGTCGCTGCCGAGAGAGGGTGCCCGTCCCGCCCACCACGGCAGCGGAACGGCGGCCAGCCCCGCGACGGCGGCCACACCGAACGCGATCCGCATCCCGGCGACCGAGTAGCCGGTGCCGGCCCAGGCCAGGGTGGCCAGCGCGGGGCCGAGCGAGAAGCCCAGCTGCCGCGCGAGGCTCTGCGCCGCCCCCGCCGTCCCCTGGAGCGCGGACGGCGCGCGCGCCATGAGCATCGCGAAGCTCGGACCGGCGAACAGGCCGGTCCCCGCCCCCACCACGGCCAGCCGCCAGCCCAGATCGCCGCCCGCCGGGACGAGCAGGAGCACGCCCGCCGTCGTGACC
>NZ_JBEYYT010000235.1:0-14330 GCF_040645715.1 Spirillospora sp. NPDC046719
GTCGCCGCCCCGTCCGGCCTCGCGCAGCCCGGCCTCGCCGCGTCCGACCCGGCTCCGCCAGGCGACGCCTTCTACACGCCGCCGGACCCGCTGCCCGCCGGCGCGCCCGGCGACGTCATCCGGTCCCGGCCGTCGAAGGCCGGCCCGCCCACCGCCCGCAGGCTGGCCGACGCCTGGCAGGTCATGTACCTGTCCACGGACGCGCTCGGCAGGCCGGACGCGGTCACCGGGACGGTCCTGGTCCCGAAGAACGCGGACCGGGCGAAGGCGCCGATCATCGGCTGGGGGCCCGGCACCAGCGGCCCGGCGTTCCAGTGCGCCCCGTCCAAGTTCATCGACGAGGGCGCCTTCTACGAGCAGTCCGCGCTGAACGAGATGCTCCAGGCCGGGTACGCGGTCGCCGTCCCGGACTACGAGGGCTACCACGCCGACCCGAAGACCACCTACGTCGCCGGGAAGTCGATGGGGCCCGCCCTCATGGACGCCGTCCGCGCCGCGCAGCGGCTGCCCGACGCGGGCCTGTCGAAGGACGCGAAGGTCGTCTTCCGCGGCTACTCGCAGGGCGGCGGCGCCGCCATGTGGGCGGGGCAGCTCCAGCCCACCTACGCGCCGGAGCTGAACCTCGTCGGCGTGGTCGGCGGCGGCGTCCCCGCCAACCTCGCACTGGTCGCGCTCGGCCTGGAGGGCAAGAAGCCGTTCGGGTTCCTGCTCGACGCGCTGATCGGCCTCGACAACGCCTACCCGGAACTGAATCTGGCCTCCTATCTCAACGACGCCGGAAAAGCCGCCGTCGCCGGAATGCAGCAGCACGACTGCACCCTCGAACTGCTGCTGAACTATCCGGGCAAGAAGGTGGCCGACTACTTCACCACGAACCCGCTGGGCACGAAACCGTGGGCGGACCGCGTCACCGAGAACCGGCTCGGCGGAACGCCCATCAAGGTGCCCGTCCTGCAATACCACTCCGACGCGGACGAGATCGTCGCGTTCAATCAGGCGAACACGCTCCGGCAGCAGTACTGCACCGAGGGCGTTCCCCTCACCTGGAAGGTGTGGAACGGCCTGAGCCACATCACGCTCGTGTACCGCGGAAACGCGGACGCCATGGCGTTCATCGCGGACCGGCTCGCCGGGAAGCCCGCGACCTCGAACTGCCCCACCACCCCGAGTTCCTGAAGGAGAGTTCGATGATTCGGCGATTGATCATCGGCACCGTGCTCGCGTCCGTGACGGCCGCGACCGCCGCCGGCTGCGGCGGCGGAGACAAGGCCGAGCCGGAGGTCGCGTGGGCCGGGAAGGTCTGCGACGGCGTCACCGCGAGCGGCGCCGGCCTGTCCTTCCCCCAGATCGACCCGAAGGACGGCGCGAAGTCCGCCAAGGCCCTCGCCGGCTTCCTCACCGCCATGGAGAAGCGGCTCCAGAGCATGGAGACCCGGCTCCAGGGCGCGGGCGCGCCGCCCGTCGACAACGGCCAGGCGGCCCTGAACACGGCGCTGGCCAACCTGCGCGGCACCGAGTCGGCGGTGCGGACCGCGTCCACCGGCCTCGCCAAGGCGAAGGTGACCGACGCGAAGTCGTTCAAGGCGGCGGTGACCGAGGCGGGGCAGGCGATGCAGAAGGTGCAGACCTACCAGGGCCCCACCAAGGACCTGCGCACCGACCCGGCCCTGGCCAAGGCGTTCGACCAGGCCGGCTCGTGCAGGACGCACCAGCTGTGAACGCCGAGGTCAAGAGCACCGAGGCCGGGGGCACCGCCATGGCGCGCCGCGCGATCGCCGGCCTCGTCCTCGCGTCCCTCGCCGCCGCGCCGCTGGCCGGATGCAGCGGCGACGACGGCGGGGCCCCGGGCACCACGGCCGCCGCCGCGCCGACCGCCACCGGCTCGGCCCCCACGACGAAGGCGGAGCCGCGCCGGAAGGCGACGCGGGCGGCGGTCGCCTGGGCGGGACGGGTGTGCCGCGCGATGCCGCCGGGCATCACCGACTCCCCGCTGCCCAAGATCAAGGCCCAGGACGTCGCCGCGTCCGAGCGCGCCATCGCCGCCTACATGACCGGGATGGCGAAGCGCCTCGACACCGTGCGCACCCGGCTCCAGCAGGCCGGATCGCCGCCGATGGCGGACGGGCGGACCGTGCTGGACGCGACGCTCAAGGACCTGGAGACCACCGGGCGGCAGCTGCGGGACGCGGCGTCCGGGCTGCGCACCGGCCGGGTCGGCACGCCCGAGTTCCGGACGGCGCAGGCGAACGCGGGGGCGGCGATGCGCCGGCTCGGCGGCTACCGGCCGCCGACGAAGGCGCTGCGCGCGTCCCCCGCGATCGGCGACGCCTTCACCCGCGCCGCCCCCTGCGCGAAGCCCGGCGTATGAGGGCGGGCGGACGCGCGGTCACTTCGCGCCGGCGGACTTCATGCACGCGAGGAGGGCGCCCTGCATGCGGGTGTCGCCCGGCCCGGAGGTGGGCTGCCAGTGGCTGACGTCGTCGGGGACCTTGACGCCGTGCGCGCGCATGCACGCGACGAACTCGTTGACGACCTTGCTCGGCGCGGAGGAGACCTGCGGGGCGCCGGGGGACGCGGCGGAACCGCCGCCGCCCCCGCCGGAACCGTTGCCGGACGGCGCGCCGGACGGGGCGCCCGGCGTGCCGCCGCCGGACGGGGCCGCGGAACCGGCCGGGGTGGGCGGGGCGGACGCGGACGACGGGCCGCCGTCGTCCTCACCGCCGCCGCAGGCGGTGAGGGAGAGCGCCGGCGCGAGCAGCAGGACTGCGAGATGACGTCGGTTCACTTCGGTTCCTTCCCGCGGGGTGGGCCTTGACGATAGCCGGTCCCGCGCCGTTCGCGCGCCCCCTCCCGGCGGCCGCGGAACGTGTTATCCGGTGCCAAATAAATATCCATGATCATCAAGAACATGTCAGTTCTGGATAGAAGAGCGCGGGGCCGGTGATTTTCGTCTCCCCGGTTCTTGCGAATCGAATTTACCCGCCAGTAGTTTTCCTGGACCATGCGAACGCGAAAGGAGGCCCGGCCGTGGCGGCACCGATCAGCGAATTCCCGCTGAGCGCGCTGCGCCAGGCGGGGCGGCTGTTCGCGCTCGGCGCCACCGTGCTCGGCATGTCGTTCCGCCGGCCGTTCCAGTTCCGCGAGTTCGTCGAGCAGTTCTGGTTCATCGCCAGCGTCACGATCCTGCCGACCGCGCTCGTGTCGATCCCGTTCGGCGCGGTGACCTCGCTGCAGGTCGGCTCGCTCACCCAGCAGTTCGGCGCGCAGTCGTTCACCGGCGCCGCCAGCGTGCTGGTGGTGATCCAGCAGGCGAGCCCGATGATCGTGGCGCTGCTGGTGTCCGGAGTGGCGGGCTCGACGATCTGCGCGGACATCGGCGCCCGGACGATCCGCGAGGAGCTGGACGCGATGGAGGTGCTCGGCGTCTCGCCCGTCCAGCGGCTCGTGGTGCCGCGCGTGCTGGCCTGCGTCGCGGTCGCGCTGCTGCTGAACGGCCTGGTCTCGGTCGTCGGCGTCGCGGGCGGCTACTACTTCAACGTCATGATGCAGGGCGGCACGCCCGGCGCGTACGTCGCGAGCTTCTCCGCCCTGGCGCAGCTCCCCGACATCTACGTGGGGGAGGCGAAGGCGCTGCTGTTCGGGTTCGTCGCGGGCGTTGTCGCCGCGTACCGGGGCCTGAACCCGAAGGGCGGGCCGAAGGGCGTCGGCGACGTCGTCAACCAGTCCGTCGTCATCACCTTCCTGCTGCTGTTCCTGATGAACCTCGTGATCACCGGGATCTACCTGCAGGTCGTCCCGCCGAAGGGAGGCTGAGCGATGAGCCTGCTGACGGTGGTGAGGGGCGGCCCGAACCGGTGGTTCGCGTGGCTGGACCAGCCCGGCGACCAGGGCACCTTCTACGTCAAGGCGCTGCTGTGGACGCCGCGCGCCCTGCACCGCTACCGCAAGGAGGTGCAGCGGCTGCTGTCGGAGGTCGCGTTCGGCAGCGGCGGCCTCGGCGTGATCGGCGGGACGATCGGCGTGATGGTCGCGATGACCCTCGCGACCGGCGTCGTCGTCGGGATGCAGGGCTACTCCGCGCTCCAGCAGATCGGGACGTCGGCGTTCACCGGGTTCGCGTCCGCCTACATCAACACGCGCGAGATCGCGCCGGTCGTGTCGGGCCTCGCGCTGTCGGCGACGGTCGGCGCCGGGTTCACCGCGCAGCTCGGCGCGATGCGGATCAGCGACGAGGTGGACGCCCTGGAGGTGATGGGCATCCCGAGCCTGCCGTACCTGGTGACGACCCGGATCATCGCCGGCGCGGTCGCGATCGTCCCGCTGTACGCGGTCGGGCTGCTGTGCGCGTACCTCGCGTCCCGCGAGGTCACGGTGAAGGTCAACGGGCAGTCGGCGGGCACCTACGACCACTACTTCGGGCTGTTCCTGTCGCCGACGGACGTGGTGCTGTCGTTCCTCAAGGTGCTGGTGTTCAGCGTCCTGGTGATCCTGTCGCACTGCTACTACGGCTACCGCGCGGCCGGTGGCCCCGCCGGTGTGGGCAAGGCCGTCGGCCGGGCGGTCCGCACGTCGATCGTGCTGATCAGCGTGAGCGACTTCTTCTTCAGCCTCGCGGTCTGGGGCACCAACACGACGGTGAAGGTGGCCGGATGAACGCCCGGCGCGAGGCCCGCAGGCGCAGGCGGGCGGGACGCGAGCCGGTCGCCGAGCGGCGGCTCGCGGGGGTGGCGTTCCTGCTGGTGCCGGCGCTGCTGGTCTGGCTGTCGATCGCGTTCTACGACAAGGCGTTCACCAAGGTCGACTGGGTGACGCTGAGGACGGCGAGCGCGGGCAGCGAGATGCATCCGCACGCGGACGTGAAGCTGCGCGGCGTCGTCGTCGGCGAGGTGCGGACGGTGTCGTCCAACGGCGGCGTCGCGACGCTGAAGCTGGCGATCCAGCCGGACAAGGTGAGGCTGCTGCCGAGCAACGTCACGGCGCAGCTGCTGCCGACGACGCTGTTCGGGCAGCGGTTCGTCGCGCTGATCCCGCCCGCCGACCCGAGCCCGGCGCGGCTGACGGCGGGCAGCACCATCAGCCAGGACCGCTCGTCCAACGCGATCGAGCTGCAGCGGGTGATGGACAACCTGTACCCGCTGCTCACCGCCGTGCAGCCGGCGCAGCTGTCGGCGACGCTGACGGCGGTGTCGCAGGCGCTGAGCGGGCGCGGCGGGCAGCTCGGCGACACCCTCGTGGAGCTGGACGCCTACCTGAAGAAGATCAACCCGAGCCTGCCCGCGCTGAACCGGGACATCCGGGAGCTGGTCGCGGTGAGCAATGCCTACAGCGAGGCGGCGCCCGACATCCTCCAGGCGCTCAACGACTTCAGCTACACGACGCGGTCGATCGTCCGCCAGAAGGACGACCTCAGCCGCCTGTACGCGACCGTCACCGGAGCCTCGCAGGACATGTCGGACTTCCTGCACGAGAACTCGGCCAACTTCATCGGGCTCGCCGCCGACAGCCGCGCCTCGCTCCAGGTGCTCCAGAAGTACTCGCCCGAGATGCCCTGCACGCTGCGGATGCTGAACGACTTCATCCCGCTGATGGACAAGGTCCTCGGCAAGGGGACGGACCGGCCGGGCCTGCACGTCGACGTGACGACCGTCCGGAACAAGGGCCGGTACGTCCCCGGCAAGGACACGCCCCGCTACACCGACAAGAGCGGCCCGCACTGCTACCCGGCGGGCGGCCCCGCCACCGTCAGGTCGGCGCCCCCGAACGCGGCCACCCCGGTCGCGGTCGCGCCCGGCGCGCTCGGCCTGCCGAACTCCCCGGAGGAGAACCGCCTCGTCAACGAGCTGCTGGCGCCCGGCCTCCAGGAGGTCCCCGAGGACCTGCCGGACTGGAGCAGCGTGCTCCTCGGGCCCGTCTACCGCGGCACGGAGGTGCGGATCCGATGAACCGGAGGGGACTGCTCGGCCCGCTGTGGAAGTCGCTCGCGTTCGTCGTCGTGACGGTCGTCGCGACCGCGATGCTGGCGCTCACCATCGCGCAGACCGGCGGCGGCGGATCGGTGACGTACCGGGCGCGGTTCACCGACGCGTCCGGGCTCCGCGACGGCGACAGCGTGCGGATCGCCGGCGTCCAGGTCGGGCGGGTCGGCGGGATCCGGGTCGTCGGGCGCCGGCAGGCGCTCGTCACCTTCAAGGTCGACCGCGGCCGCGCGCTGCCCGCCTCGTCCACCGCCACGATCAAGTACCTGAACCTGATCGGCCAGCGGTACCTCGAGATCGGCCGGGGGACGGGCGGCGCCGGCGCGCTGCCGCCCGGCGCGACGATCCCGGTCGACCGGACGGCCCCGGCGCTGAACCTGACGCAGCTGTTCAACGGGTTCCAGCCGCTGTTCCAGGCGCTGTCGCCGAAGGACGTCAACCAGCTCGCCGGGTCGATCGTCCAGGTGCTCCAGGGCGAGGGCGGGACCGTCGAGGACCTGCTGTCCACGGTCGGCTCGCTGACCAGCGGCATCGCCGACAAGGACCAGGTCATCGGGCAGGTCATCGACAACCTCAACGCCGTCCTCGACACCATCAACGCGCGCGGCGACGACCTGTCGAGCCTCATCACGACGCTGCGGCGGCTCGTGTCGGGCCTCGCCGGAGACCGGACGTCCATCGGCGAGGCGGTCAGCGCGCTCGACGACCTCGCCGGCGTCACCACCGACCTCCTCCGGGAGGGCCGCGAACCGCTCAAGCAGGACATCGCGCAGCTCGGGCGGCTGTCCACCAACCTCAACGAGGACTCCCCGACCGTCGACCGGTTCCTGCGGACGCTGCCGGTGAAGATGGCGGCGATCGGCCGGATCGGCTCGTACGGGTCGTGGATGAACTTCTACATGTGCGAGGCGTCCGTGACCGGCGTGACCTACAAGCAGTACCCGGGCGAGAACCACCAGGCGCCGTCGGGCGTGCGGTCCGACGCGGCGAGGTGCGGGTCGTGAGGCGGCCGCGGCTGAAGCCGGTCCGGGAGCGCAACCCGGTCCTCGTCGCGATCGTGTCGATCACGCTGCTCGTCGCCGCCGGGCTCGCGGCGTTCAACGCCAAGGACCTGCCGCTGATCGGCGGCGGCACCACCTACCGGGCCGACTTCAGCGAGGCGGCCGGGCTGCGGCCCGGCAACGAGGTCCGCGTCGCCGGCGTCAAGGTCGGCGAGGTCACCGGGGTCCGGCTGGCCGGCGCGAAGGTCGCGGTCGCGTTCCGGGTGAAACGCACCTGGGTCGGCGACGCCAGCACCGTCGCGATCGCGATCAAGACGCTGCTCGGCGACAAGTACCTCGCCGTCGACCCGCTCGGCCCGCGCCGCCAGGACCCGGGACGGACGATCCCGCTGGCCCGGACGACGTCGCCCTACGACGTGACGCAGGCGTTCCAGGACCTCGCCACCACGACCGGGCAGCTCGACTCGCGGAAGCTCGCGGAGAGCCTCGACGCCATCTCCGGCGCGTTCGCGCACACCGCGCCGAGCGTCCGGCAGGCCCTCGACGGGGTGTCCGCGCTGTCGCGGACGATCTCGTCCCGGGACTCGCAGCTGTCCCGGCTGCTGGCGAACACCCGGCAGATCACCGGGACGGTGTCCGGGCAGACCGAGGACGTCCAGGCGCTGCTGCGGGACGGGAACCTGCTGCTCGGCGAGATCGGCCGGCGCCGCGAGGCGATCCACGGGCTGCTCGTCGGCACGCAGTCGCTGTCGCAGCAGATCAGCGGGCTCGTCGACGACAACCAGAAGCAGCTCGACCCGACGCTGCGCGCGCTCGGCCGCGTCACCGACCTGCTCCAGAAGAACCAGGAGAACCTCGACCGGGCATTGAAGACCGCGGGCCCGTACACGCGGCTGCTCGGCAACACGATGGGCAACGGCCGCTGGCTCGACGGGTACCTGTGCGGGCTCGTCCCGAAGGACTACGCGCCGAAGACGACACCGGAGAAGGGCTGCATGCCGCCCGGGAAGGGCGGGCACTGATGCTGCGCAAACTCGCCGGCCCGGCCTCGCTGGTCGCAGCGGGCCTCGCCGTCATCGCCGCCGCCGCCATCGCGTTCCTCGCCCTGCGGCCGCCGGCCGGGACCCGGATCACCGTCTACTTCCACGACGCCGTCGGCGTCTACAAGGGCTCCGACGTGCGGGTCCTCGGCGTGAAGGTCGGCACGGTGAACTCCGTCCGGGCCGAGGGCACGCAGGTCAGGGCCGAGATGACGGTCGACCACGGGATCGACGTCCCGGCGGGCGCGAACGTCGTCGCGATCGCGCCCAGCCTGGTCGCCGACCGGTACGTCCAGCTGACGCCCGCCTACACCGGCGGCCCGAAGATGGCGGCCGGCGCGGTGATCCCCGTCGCGCGGACCGCGACACCCGTCGAGCTCGACCAGATCTACGCCAGCATCACCCGGCTGTCGAAGGAGCTCGGGCCGGACGGCGTGAACAAGGACGGCGCCCTGTCACGCGTCCTCGGCACCGGCGCCGAGAACCTCCAGGGCAACGGCCAGGACATCCGCACCACGACCGAGCGGATGGCGCAGGCCGCGCGGACCCTCTCCGGCTCGCAGAAGGACCTGTTCTCCACGATCTCGAACCTGTCGACGTTCACCTCGATGCTCAAGACCAACGACGGGCAGGTCCGGCAGGCCGAGCAGCGGCTCGCCGACGTCACCGGGTTCCTCGCCGACGACCGGCAGGAACTGGACGCGGCGCTCAAGGCGCTCGCCGCCGCCCTCGCCAAGGTGAAGGTGTTCGTGCACGACAACCGCGAGCAGATCCGCACCGACGTGCGGAAGCTGTCGAAGATCACGCAGCTGCTGGCGGACCAGCGCCGGTCCCTCGCCGAGGCGCTGGACGACCTGCCGCTCGCCGTCACCAACGTCCTCGACGCCTACGACCCGGCGACGCGGACGCTGATGGGCCGCGGCGACCTCAACGAGATGAGCCCGCCGCTGCCGGCGACCGGACGCGCGGCGCCCGCGGGACCGGCGGCGCCGTCCGGCGGCACGGGGAAGGGGGCGCCATGAGCCGCGCGAAGACCCGTCGGGCCCGGAACACGGCCCTCGCCGCCGCGCTCGCCGCGGTGACGCTCGGCGGCTGCGGCCCGCTCGGGCTCGGCGGCGGCGTGCAGGACCTGCCGCTGCCCGGCGGCGCCGACCTCGGCGACCACCCGTACACGGTGAAGGCGGAGTTCGCGAACGTGCTGAACCTCGTCCCGCAGTCCGCGGTGAAGGTCAACGACGTCGCGGTCGGCCGGGTGGAGAAGGTGGCGCTGCCCGCCGGCGGCTGGACCGCCGAGGTCACCATGAGGATCAACGGCGATGTCCGGCTGCCCGCCGGCGCGTACGCGCAGCTGGAGCAGTCGAGCCTGCTGGGCGAGAAGTTCGTCCAGCTCAGCGCCGGACCCGAGCGCACCGGACTCCCGGGGGGCGCCGCCGCGCCGGGCGGCGCCGCGCCGGGCGGGCCCGCGCCGTCCGCGAGCACGGGAAGGCTCGCGGACGGTGCGGTGATCCCGCTGTCGCGCACCAACCGGAACCCGGAGGTCGAGGAGGTGTTCGGCGCGCTGTCGATGCTGCTCAACGGCGGCGGGATCGCGCAGCTGCGCACCATCACCACCGAGATGAACAAGGCGCTGGACGGCAACGAGCCGCAGATCCGGTCGCTGCTGGAGCAGGCGCGCAGGCTCGTCGGCGACCTCGACGCCAACAAGCAGGGCATCACCGACGCCCTCGACGGCGTCAACCGCCTGTCGTCCACCCTGCGCGCGCGCCAAGGCCAGATAGGCGTCGCGCTCGACGACATCGAGCCCGGCCTGAAGGTGCTGGAGGAGCAGCGCGGCGCGCTCGTCCGGATGCTGAACTCGCTGAACGAGCTGTCGGGGGTGGCCGTCACGACCGTCGAGCGGAGCAAGGACGACCTCGTCGCCGACCTCAAGGCGCTCGAACCGACGCTGCGCAGGCTGTCGGACGCCGGGCACGACCTGCCGAACGCGCTGCAGGTCATGCTCACCTACCCGTTCACCGACGCCGTCCTGCCCGCGGTCAAGGGCGACTACCTGAACGTGTACCTCCAGGTCGCCGCGCAGCCGGGGACCCAGATCGTCCCGCCGGTGACGCCGCTGCCGACCAGCGGCGACGGAAGGCCCGCGGGCGGCCCGACGGGACAGGGGGGCTGACCGGGATGCTGACCATCGGCACCAGGATCAAGAACATCGTCTTCCTCGTCGTCGGGGCGCTCGCGATCTGCTACGTCGGCCTGAACTACGCCGACCTCGGCGGCCACATCGGGCTGAAGGACTACTACGTCGTCAAGGTCGACCTGCCCGAGGCGGGCGGGCTGGCGAAGAACGCCGACGTCACCTACCGGGGCACCTCGGTCGGCCGCGTCGGCGGCCTCGACCTCACCGCCGACGGCGTCATCGCGGACCTGCGGATCCGCAGGTCCGCGCCGAAGGTGCCGCGCGACACCCAGGCCGTCGTGGCGAACCGGTCCGCGATCGGCGAGCAGTACATCGACCTGCGGCCCCGCACGAACAACGGCCCCTACCTCGCCGCGGGCTCGGTCATCCCGCGCTCCTCCGCCACCACCCCGGCGCCCGTCACCGACCTGCTGACCAGCGTGAACGACCTCGCCGCATCCGTCCCGACCGGCTCGCTGCGGACGGTCGTCGCCGAACTCGGCCGCGCCTTCGCCGGGGAGGGGCCCGACCTCCAGGTGCTGCTGGACAGCAGCCACACCCTCACCGAGGCCGCCGACCGGAACATCGAGCCGACGCGCTCCCTCATCGGCGACGGCCAGACCGTCCTGCGCACGCAGGACGAGGAGTCCGGCGCGCTCAAGTCGTTCGGCCGCGACGCCCGGCTGCTGGCGGCGCGGTTGCGCGCCTCCGACCCCGCGTTCCGCCGGCTCGTGTCCACCGCACCCGGCGCCGCCGGCGAACTCCAGGGACTCGTCCGCGACCTCGACCCGTCGATGAGCGTCCTCGTCGCGAACCTCCTCACCACGTCCCGCGTCCTCCAGCCCCGGACGGACGGCCTCGAACAGCTCCTCGCCAAGCTCCCCGCCGCCGTCTCGATGGGCCTGACCGTCGCGCACGACGGCCGCCTCAACTTCGGGATGGTCAACACCTTCTTCGACCCGCTGCCCTGCACGTCCGGATACGGCGGGACGCGGTACCGCAACGGGCTCGACACGTCGCCCGGCCCCGCCCTCAACACCGCGGCCCGCTGCACGGCGCCCGCGTCCAGCGGGGTCAACGTGCGCGGGTCGGCCAACGCCCCGCACCCGCCCGTCCCGGCCGCGGCGCGTCCCGGCTCGGTCCTCGGCGGGACCGCGACGGCGTCGGCGCCCGCGGACGCCGCGCTGCCGGGAGCGCTCGCGCTGCCCGGCGTCGCGCCCGGACCGTCCGGGATGAGCGCGCTGCTCGGCCTGAACGGAGGGCACTGATGGCCACGACCGTGAAAGCCGAACCCCGGCCCCGGCCCGGGGCCCGCGCGAAACGCCGCCCCCTGCTCGCCGGGTGGGGCCTCATCGGCTGGGCCGCGATCCTCGCCGCCGCCGCCTTCCTCGGCTGGACGGTCTTCACCCTCGTCACGGCGGGCGGCGACCGCGCGACCGGCCCCGAACGCGAGCGCGACCTCGTCCTGCGCAGCACCGGCCGCGAGATCGCCGCGCTCAACACCATGGACCGGTCCGACCCGTCCGCCGGGCTCAGGGCCTGGCTCGACGCGACCACCGGCCCCCTGCACGACCAGCTCCAGCGGGACGAACCGGCGAACCGCGCGAAGATCGGCGCGTCCCGGACCAGCGCGTCCGCGACCGTCACCGGCGCCGCCGTCACCTCCCTCGACACCGCCGCCGGCAAGGCCCAGGTCATCGCGTCCGTGCAGGTCACCCTCAGCCCGCAGGGCGGCACGCCCAGCCTGCAGCGCAAGCGGTTCGAGGCCGGCGCCGTCCGCACCGCGGTCGGCTGGAAGCTCGAATCGCTCACCGCACTCCCGGCCGGTGCCCGGTGAGCCGCCTGCTCGGCCTCGCCAGGCCGCTCGGGATCGCGCTCGGCCTCGTCCTGATCGCGCTGCTGCTGCACCCGGTCGCCGGACGGTTCCGCGACGGAGGCGCGGGCGCGGGAGGCACCCCGCACGACCGGGCCGTCCTCGACGGCGTCGCCACCACCGACGTCACCGGCGACGTGTCCACCGCGCTCAGCCGCATCTTCAGCTACACGCCAGCCGACGTGGACGCCGCGCGGCGCGCCGCCGCCGACGTGCTCACCGGCCCCGCCGCCGCCCAGTACACGAAGATCTTCGGCCAAGTGGCGCGGCAGGCGCCCGCCCAGCGCGTCACGCTCACCACCCGCGTCACCCGCGCCGGCGTCATCTCCCTGGTCGGCGACACCGCGCGGCTGCTGGTCTTCCTCGACCAGACCGCGACCCGCGCCGGGAAGCCCGACGGCACGCCCGCCGCCGCCCAGCTCACCGTCACCGCGCACCGCGACGACGGCCACTGGCGCATCACCGAGCTGAAGTCCGCGTGACCGGGAGGCCCGCCATGCCGGAATCGGACACCCTGCAGAGCATCGACACCGTGCGGAGCATCGACACCGTGCGGCGGACGGCCGTGTGCTGCGCCGTCCTCGCCGCCCTCTTCGCCGCCTGGGCCGGCTGGGACTGGTACACCGCCGCCCACGACGGCTCCTACGCCTACTCCCGCGCCCGCGACGACGTCCTGCAGAGCGCCGAGCAGGGCGTCCAGAACCTCAACACCCTCGACTACCGCACCGTCGACGCCGGCCTGCGGACCTGGCTCGACTCCACCACCGGCGACCTCCACCAGCAGATCGCCCAGGACCGCGCCGGCTTCACCGACCGGGTCCGGACGGCCCGCACCGTCACCACCGCGAGGATCCTCGGCGCGGCCGTCTCCGAGCTGGACGAGCGGTCCGGCAAGGCGAGCGTGCTCGTCGCCGTCGAGACCACCGTCACCCCGCCGGGCGGCGCCCCCGTCACCAAGCAGAACCGGCTCGAAGGCCGCCTCGCCCGCACCGGCGGCGGCTGGAAGCTCAGCGACCTCGGCCAGGCCCCGACGGGCACGACGTGAGAGGACGGCCCGCCATGGCCGCGCAGACCACCCGCATCCTCGGCGGCGCCCGCTGGAGGGCCGCCGCCGCCTCGCCCGCCGTCCTCGGGCTGCTCGCCGTGCTGCTCGCCGCGTCCGGCGTCTGGATGCACCGGCAGGCCCGCGACGTCCGCGCCGACCCCGCCGTCCGGAACACCGCCCTCACCGACAGCGCCGCCACCAGCGAGGTCAAGGGCGCCGTCGCCGACATGGTCGGCCGGCTGTTCTCCTACGCCTACACCGACCCCGGCCGCACCGACACCGCCGCGCGCACCTGCCTCACCGGCGCGGCCGTCCGCCAGTACGCGGCGCTGATGACCCGCGTCCGCACCGACGCGCCGCGGCAGAAGACCGTCCTCAGCACGAAGGTGACCGACAGCGCCGTCACCGACCTCCGCGACGGCCGCGCCCGCCTCCTCGTCTACGCCGACCAGCAGACGACCCGCACCAGCGACGGCAAGAGCACCACGTTCCCCGCCATGCTCGCCGTCACCGCCGTGCACCATTCCCGCCAATGGCGCATCACGAATATTGACACGTTCCAGCAGTAGCATGCACCCCAGGTGGCCGGGCCGCGACCGGCCGTAGCGCAGCGGAAATGGTCCGTCCGACGCGTGTCCGGGCGACGATTTCCTTGGTCTTCCAGGAATTGCGAAACGTCACCGTCATCCGGCCTGCGCTTTTGTCAGTCGACTCCATGAAGGCGCGCCGAACGGTTTATTCCAGCGACAATCGGAATCGGGGTCCGATCCGCGATCCTGGGAGCGCCGCCGACCGGCGGGCCTGGGACAGGGGGATCGACGCGTGGTGCGAACGGGATTGGACGTGCGGCCCTTCGAGGCCGTCCCGGCGGGCGTGGCCGAACGGCTGCGGCCCCAGGTGGGCCGGGCGGCGGACGAGGTCCTGAACGAGCTGCGGCGCGGCGATCCGCCGCTCGGCGACGAGGAGGCCGGGCGGGCGCGGGCCGGGATCGTCGCGGGGATCCGGCACTTCTGCGACCTGGTCGAGGACCCCGGCGCCGGCTGGGAGCGGGTGGCGGCGTTCTACCTGCGGGTCGGCCGGCACCTCGCCCGCGAAGGGCGCGACCCGGTGGAGGTGCAGCAGGCGCTGCGCCGGTCCGCGCTCGCGGCGTGGCGGACGCTCGCGGCCGTCCCCGGCGGCCTCGACCTCGACCTCGGCGCGCTCAGCCTCGTCGTGGACGCCCA
>NZ_JBEYYT010000236.1:0-14326 GCF_040645715.1 Spirillospora sp. NPDC046719
CGGTCACTCCCCCGGGACCCGCCACCCCGCCGGTCCCGGCCCGGCGGCGCCCCGCGGGGCGGAGCCGGGCAAGCGACGCGATCGCCGCGCGCCGGCCGCCCGCCGCGACGAACCGCCGCACCGCCTCCACCTTCGGGCCCATGCTGCCGGCCGCGAAGTGCCCGGCGGCGGCCAGCCGGGCCAGCTCGGCGGCCGTGGTGCGGCGCAGCGGCCGCGCCGCCGGGGTGCCGAACCCGGCCACCGCGTGCTCCACGTCCGTGGCGATCACCAGCGTGGACGCGCCGAGCCGGCACGCCAGCAGCTGCGCCGCCAGGTCCTTGTCGACGACCGCCTCGACGCCGCGCAGCGCCCCGCCCGCCCGCACCACGGGCACTCCCCCGCCGCCCGCCGCGATCACCACGTGCCCGGCCTCCAGCAGCAGCGCCGCCGCTCCCGCGTCCAGGATGTCGAGCGGCTCCGGGGACGCGACGACGCGCCGCCACCCCCGGTCGCCGAACGGCCGCCACGCCTGGCCGAGCGCGGCGAACCGCCGCGCCTCGTCCGCCGGGAAGTACCGGCCGACCGGCTTTGCGGGGTCGGCGAATCCGGGGTCGGCGGCGTCCACCAGCGTCCGCGTCACCACCGTCGACACCGGGCGCGGCGCGCCGCGCGCGGCGAGCGCCCGCTCCAGCGCGTTCATGACCATCACGCCGACGGTGGCCTGCGTCTGCGCGCCGCACCAGTCCAGCGGCACCGGCGGCACCACCCCCGCCGCCAGCTGGTTCTTGATCAGCAGGTTGCCGACCTGCGGGCCGTTGCCGTGCGTCAGCGCCACCCGCGCCCCCGCCGCCACCAGCTCCGCGACGCGCCGCATCGCGACCTCGATCGCCGCCGCCTGCGCGTCCGGCGTCGCGCTGCCGTCCGGCGCGGTCATGGCGTTGCCGCCCAGCGCGATCAGAATCCGCTCGCCGTCGAGCGAGTCCCCGTTCCGGCCCACGGCCCGAACGCTAGCCGCGCGGCGGGCGGCGCTCATGGGCGAAACCAGCCCAAGGAACGCCGCCCGTTCGGCAATCTCCGCCCGTCCCGGAGAGATTCAGGCGAGCCGGCGGAGGCGTTCCACCGCCTCGTCGATGACCTCGTCCTTCTTGCAGAACGCGAACCGGACGAAGTGGGCGCCCGCGTCGGCGTGGTCGTAGAACACCTGCGTCGGGATCGCGACGACGCCCGCCTTGGCCGGCAGCGCCCGGGCCAGCTCCAGCCCGTCGGAGAAGCCCAGCGGCCGGATGTCGGCCTGCACGAAGTAGGTGCCCTGCGGCCGGTACGCGGTGAAGCCGGCCGCCTCCAGCCCGGCGACGAGCCGGTCCCGCTTGGCCTGCAGCGACGCGCGCAGCTCCCCGACCCACGCCGTCTCGTTCGCCAGCGCGTACGCGGCGGCCCGCTGGTAGGGGGCGCTGACCGCGTAGGTGAGGAACTGCTTGACGGTCTGGACGGCCCGCACGTACCGGGCCGGCGCGGTGATCCAGCCGGTCTTCCAGCCGGTGGCGGAGAACGTCTTGCCCGCCGACGACACCGACACCGTCCGCTCCCGCATCCCGTCCAGCGTGGCGAGGGGGATGTGCTCGGTGCCGTCGAAGGTCAGGTACTCGTACACCTCGTCGGTGATCGCGACGAGGTCGTGGTCGCGGCAGACGGCGGCGATGGCCTCCAGCTCGCCGCGGGTGAACACCGTCCCGGCCGGGTTGTGCGGCGAGTTCACGAGGACCGCCCTGGTGCGCGGGCCGACGGCGGCGCGCAGCTCGTCCGGGTCGAACGTGAAGCGGCCCTCGACCGGGCGCAGCATGACGGGCCTGCGCACCGCCCCGGCCAGCGCGATCACGGCGGCGTACGAGTCGTAGTACGGCTCGAACACGATGACCTCGTCGCCGGGCCCGGCGATCGCCAGCACGGACGCGGCGATGCCCTCCGTCGCGCCCACGGTCACGTAGACCTCGGACATCGGGTCGTACGACAGCCCGTACCGCTCCAGCCGCTGCTCCGCCACGGCCTCGCGCAGCTCCGGCACCCCCGGCCCCGGCGGGTACTGGTTGCCGCCCGACCGGATCGCCTCGACCGCCACGTCCAGCATCGCCTTCGGGCCGTCCTCGTCCGGGAAGCCCTGCCCCAGATTGATCGACCCGGTGGCCGTGGCCAGCGCGGACATCTCCGCGAAGATCGTCTCGCCGAACTCCCGCATCCGCGGCACCAGAGGCTCAGTCACGGCACCAGCCTACGGGGGGCGTCAGATCCAGCCCATCTCCTGGGCGGCGCGGACGGCGGCGAAGCGGGACGGCTCGCCGAGCTTGCTCATCGCCGTGGAGAGGTAGTTGCGGACGGTGCCCTCCGACAGGTGCAGCAGCGTCGCGATGCGGGCGGTCTCGGTGCCGGCGCCGGTGAGCCGGAGGATCTCGCGCTCGCGCTCGGTCAGCGGGTTGTCGCCGGCGGCCATGGCGGTCGCGGCGAGCTCGGCGTCCAGGTAGCGGCCGCCCTCGTGGACCTTGCGGATCGCGGCGGCCAGCTCCTGCGTCGGCGCGTCCTTGGCGACGAAGCCGCGGACCCCGGCGGCCATCGCGCGGCGCAGGTACCCGGGGCGGCCGAAGCTGGTGAGGATGCACACCGCGCAGCGGGCGCCCGCGGCGGCCAGGTCCTCGGCGACGGTGAGGCCGTCCGCGCCGGGCATGTCGATGTCGAGGACGGCGACGTCGGGATCGTGCGCGGCGACGGCGGCGGCGACCTCGTCGCCCCGGCCGGCCTCGGCGACGACCTCCAGGTCGGCCTCCAGCCCGAGGAGCGCGGCGACGGCGCCGCGGATGAGGTGCTCGTCGTCGGCGAGCAGGATCCGGATCACCGGCCGCTCCCCCCGGTCGCCGCCCGCGCCGTCTCGGGCTGTGCCGTCTCGGGCTGTGCCGTCTCCGGGGCCTGGGGCTCCTTGGCGGCGGGCGGCTCGGCGGCGGACGGGCCGTCCGGCACGGCGCGCGGCAGCGGGACGACCGCGCGCAGCAGGAAGCCGTCGCGGCCGTGCCGGCCCGCGGTGACCTCGCCGCCGACCACGGCGGCGCGCTCGGCGAGGCCGGTCAGCCCCGCCCCGCCGGCCTCCGTACAGTGCGCGTCCGCGTCGCCGCGGACGCCGTCGTTGCGCATCTCCAGCACCACGGAGCCACCGTACGCGGTGAGCGCGACGACGCAGTGCCGGGCCTCGCTGTGCTTGATCACGTTGGTGGCGCCCTCCCGGATCACCCAGGCGAGCACCGAGCGGACCTCGGGCGGCAGCCCGTCCGGCACGGCCCCGGCGTCGCACCGGACACCGGCGGCCTCCAGCACCGCCCGCACCCCGGCCAGCTCGGCGTCCAGCTCGACGGCGCGGTAGCCGTGCACGGCGGCGCGCACCTCGCGCAGCGCGTCGCGGGCCGCGCGCTGCACGTCGGCCATCTCCGCGCCGGCGCGGGCCGGGTCGGCGTCCGCCAGCCGCATGGCCAGCTCGCTCTTCACCGCGATCAGGGAGAGGCTGTGGCCGAGCAGGTCGTGCAGGTCGCGGGAGAAGCGCAGCCGCTCCTCGGTGACGGCGAGGCGGGCGAGCGCGTCCCGCGCGGCGTGCGTCTCCTGGTGCAGGTCCCACATGCGGCGCTGGTAGCGGTTGACGAACGCCACGAGCCCGCACGTGCCCGTGTAGATCAGGACCATGACCGGCAGCAGCCCGTACCAGGGCAGGTCCCCGCCGGGGTACAGGAAGTGGGCGGCGACGGTCGCGTACACCCCGCCGGCGGCGCCGGTGCCGACGCAGATCGCGACGACCCGGCGGCGGCTCATCGGGGCCAGCACCACCGCCGACACCCAGAACACCGACACCACGCTGAACAGCGGGCTGGTGACCATCATCGCGCTGAGCGCGGCGGTCAGCACGCCGCTGAGCACGACGTCCCGGCGGGATCCCCCGCCCTCCAGCGCGGCCCGGACGAGCCGCGCGTAGTACCAGGTCAGCAGGCCCATCCCGGCGACGACGAGGACGGCGAGCGGGATGCCGACGGAACCGTCGCCGTAGGCCGCCGCCAGCCCGGCCAGGCCGGGCGCGAGGAAGCCCGCGGCGGCGCACAGGAACGAGCGGTGCGTCACCCTGCGGTAGCGCTCGAGCCTGCGGGTGTCCTGCGCCTCCAGGTCCGCCGTGGTCGCGACCGTCATGTCCCGTCCTCCTTACTTCTCGACTGTAACCGCGGAGCGCTCCGCGTCAGGCGCGCCGCGGCTCCCAGCGGAACCAGCGGCCCGCCATGGCGCGGCCGGCGCCGAGCCACACCGCGAGGACCGCGAACGAGGGCAGGCAGGCCGCCCAGCCGCCGGCGGCCCCGACGGGGGCGTGGGCGGCGTGGTCGTGGAAGTCGCGGCCGAAGTAGGCGGTCCGGGTGATCTCGACGACGGGGCTCAGCGGCAGCCAGCGGGACGCCTCCTCCGCCGCGGCGGGCAGCCCGTCCAGCGGGAACATCACCCCGGCGCCCGCCAGGCAGGCGAACATGATCGGCAGGACGGTGAGCTGGGCCAGCTCGGCGTTCGGGGTGAGGCCGGAGACGGCGAAGGCGAGCACCGCGAACACGGCCGCGCCGCCCGCGAGGCCCGCCGCCAGCAGGAGCGGGTCGGCGGGGAACCGGCCGCCGAGCGCGGTGCCGAGCAGCACGAGCAGGCCCAGCGCCTGGACGGCGTACATCGCTGTCGCGGCCAGGACACCGCCGCCGATGATGTCGGCGTCGCCGAGCGCGGTGCCGCGCAGCCGCTTGAGCGTCAGGTCCTCGCGGCGGGCGGTGAAGACGTTGACCAGGTTCATGAAGACCGCGAAGAGGAGGAAGAAGCCGAGGTGGCCGGTGCCCTGGAGCAGCGCGGCGTCCATGCCGCCGGCCTTCTGCCCGTGCGCGGGGAACAGCAGCGCGGCGAACAGCACCGGCAGCCCGGCGGCGGTGAACAGGGCGGTCCGGTTGCGCCACAGCAGCATGAGGTCGAGGCGCGCGACGCGGAGGGCGGCGCCGCCGGCCATGGGGCGGGGCATCGTCATCGGGACGCTCCTTCCAGCGCACCGGCCGCCCCAGCGCCAGCCGCCCCCGGGTCGGCCGCCCCGGAAACCATCTGCTCGGCACCGGTCCGCTCGGCACCGGTCCGCTCGGCGCCGGTTCCGTGTGCGCCTCTCTCTCGCGCGCCGGAGGACGCGCGGAGGAAGACGTCCTCAAGGGAGGCGCTGCGTGCCTGCAAGCCGCGCAGCTCGACGCGGTGCTCGTCTGCCCAGCGCAGCAGCTCGTACAGGCAGCTCTGGAGTCCCGCCTCGGTGACGGTGTAGGACGCGACGGCGCGGCCCCCGTCCACGGCGATGTCCGCGCGGGCGCCGCGCAGCGCGGGCAGTTCGGCGACCCGCAGCCGCTCGGGCACCTGGAAGCCGATCCGGTCGCCGTGCCCGGCGACGACCTCCGCGACCGTCCCGGCGGTCTCGATCCGGCCCCGGTGCATGATCGCGAGGCGGTCGGCGAGGTGCTCGGCCTCCTCCAGGTAATGGGTGGTCAGCAGGACGGTGGTGCCGGCGGCGACGAGGTCCCGGACGATCCGCCAGGTGGCGCGCCTGGCCTCGGGGTCCATGCCGGTCGTCGGCTCGTCCAGGAAAAGCACGCGGGGACGGCCGAGCAGGGCGAGCGCGAGGTCCAGGCGCCGCTTCTGCCCGCCGGACAGCTGCCGGACCCGAACGCACGCCCGCTCGGCGAGCCCGACCAGGCCGAGCACCTCGTCGCGGGGCCGCGGCTCCGGCGTGAAGCCGCGGAAGCGGTCCACGGTCTCGGCCACGGTGAGGTCGGGGAAGAACCCGCCGTCCTGGAGCATGACGCCGATCCGGGGCCGGACGGCCCGGCGCTCCCGGTACGGGTCGCGTCCGAGGACCCGGACGGTGCCGCCCTGGGCGGGCCGGTGCCCTTCGAGCGTCTCCAGGGTCGTCGTCTTGCCCGCGCCGTTGGTGCCGAGGAGCGCGAACAGCTCGCCCGGCGCGACCTCGAAGGAGATCCCGGCGACGGCCTCGAAGTCCCCGTACCGCTGGCGCAGGCCGTCGACGCTGATGGGTGGGGTCTCGTCCATGCCCCCAGCGTCGCGGGCCGCGGCGGGCGCCGGTAGAAGGACGTGTCACCGGTTCGGGCGGCGCCTGTCAGCCGTTCCGCATGACACCTGTCATGCCGCCCCCGCCGCGCCCGCCGTGCCTGTGCCTGCCGCCCCCGCAGCGGTTCAGCCCGCGATGGAGATCACGTGGCCGATGGACGGCAGGTCGCCGGCGAGGTCGAGCAGGGCCTTGGCGACGTCGTCGCGGGTGATGCTGTAGCCGCCGGTCACGCTGCGGTCGACGGCCTTGCGGTAGCGGTCGCGGCCCTCCTTGTTCGTGAGGCGGGGCGGGCGGACGATCGTCCAGTCGAGCCCGGAGTCGCGCACCTGGGCCTCGGCCACCCGCATGTCGGCGATGCTGTGGCGCAGGATCCGGCCGAGGATCAGCGGCTTGACGACGTACCGGGTGAGCGGGTCGTCGCCCGGCTCGGACGCGATCGCGCCCATGCTGACCATGAGGAACCGGCCGGCGCCGGTCGCGCGCATGGCGGCGATGATGCTCCGGGAGCTCTCGCTGCAGACGGTGGTGGGGCCGATGCTCCGCGCGCCCATGGCGCTGAAGACGGCGTCCGCGCCCTTCACCGCCCCCTCGATGGCGGCGGGGTCCATGATGTCCGCCTGCACGACGGCGGCGCGGTCGCGCAGGTCGGCGGGCATCCCGCCCGGGTTGCGGACGACCGCGGTGACCTCGTGCCCGGCGTCCAGCGCGCGGCGGACGAGCCGGGTGCCGATGCCCCCGGTCGCGCCGAAGACGGTGATTCTCATCCCGGATTCCTCCCCGATGGGGTGAGTGAACATTTACTAACCCCTAGAATGAGTAAGCATTCACTCACTGTCAAGGGGGGCGGGCCGATGACCGCGCGCGAGCGGATCCTGGACGCGGCGGCCGACGTCATGCGCGAGCGCGGCGTCGCGGGCGCCACCACGAAGGAGATCGCGAAGGCCGCCGGGTACTCCGAGGCGCTGCTCTACAAGCACTTCCGCGACAAGGAGCAGCTGATGCTGGCCGTGCTCAAGGAGCGGATGCCGGCGTTCACGGCGAGGGCCGTCGCGGGCGAGGCGACCGTGGAGGCCAACCTGGTCGGCGTCGTGCACGGCGGGCTCGCCTTCTACCGGCGGGCGTTCCCGATGATGGCGTCGATGGCCGCGCAGCCGCAGCTGATGGCGGCGAGCCGGGAGGCGCTGCGCCAGTACGGCGCGGGCCCGCAGGAGCCGGTGCGGGCGCTCACCCGGTACCTGGACGCCGAGCGCGACCTGGGCCGCGTCGCGGCGGGCGCCGACACCGCGGCCGCCGCCGCCCTGCTGATGGGCGGCTGCTTCCAGCAGGGCTTCCTGCACTACTTCGCGGCGCCGCCGGACGCGCCCGACCTGCCGGAGTCGGCCGCCGCCGCCCTCGTCCGGCCCCTGCTCCCGGTCCTGCTCCCCTGAAACGGCTCCCCCGGCGGGGGTGTACCGGCGGGGCTGTAACGGTGGGGCTCCTAGCGGTGGGGCTCCTAGCGGTCACGGGTCCGCACGAAGTCGACGTCCTCGGGGTCGCGGCCCGGCCACGTCAGCCGCGTGACCGCGGGCGGGGTCTCGGCGACGATCCGGCCGCGCGCGACGACGTGGGACGGCCGGGTCTGCCGCCGGACGGCGTCGTACGGCGACGACGCGGGCAGCACGACCAGGTTCGCCGGGCGGCCGGGCGCGATCCCGTAGCCGTCGCCGAGGCCGAGGACCCGCGCGGCCCGGTCCGTCACCATCGCGAACGCCTCGTCGATCTCGGCGGCGCCGGTGAGCTGCGCGGCGGCGATCCCGACCAGCGCGACCTGCAGCGACGACGCCGTCCCGAGCGGGAACCACGGGTCCATGACGTCGTCGTGCCCGAACGCGACGTTCACCCCGGCGGCGAGCATCTCCTTCACCTGGGTGAGGCCGCGCCGCTTGGGGTAGGCGTCGAACCGGCCCTGCAGGCACAGGTTGGCGAGCGGGTTGCAGACGAGGTTGATGCCCGAGCGGGCAAGGATCCGCTGGAGCTTGTAGGAGTAGGCGCCGTTGTAGGAGCCCATCGCGGTGGTGTGGGACGCGGTGGCGCGGTCGCGGAGCCCGCCGCGCCGGGCCAGGGTCGCGAGCACCTCCACGAACCGGGACTGCTCGTCGTCGATCTCGTCGCAGTGCGCGTCCAGCAGCAGCCCGTACCGCTGCGCGACGTCGAAGGCGATCTCCAGGGAGCGGACGCCGTCCTCGCGGGTGTCCTCGAAGTGCGGGATCGCGCCGACCGCGTCCACGCCGCGCCGCGCCGCCTCCTCCAGCAGCTCCGGCCCGTTCTCGAAGGAGCAGATCCCCTCCTGCGGGAACGCGACGAGCTGCAGCCCGATGACGTCCTTCACCCGTTCGCGGACCTCCAGCATCGCGTCGAGCGCGACCAGGCCCGGGTCGGTGACGTCCACGTGGCTGCGGACGTGGAGCACGCCGTTCGCCGCGTACCAGCGCAGCACCTCCGTCGCGCGGGACACGACGTCGTCGCGGGTGAGGTCCGCCTTGCGCTCGCTCCACACCGCGATCCCCTCCCACAGGGACCCGGACGCGTTCCAGCGCGGCTCACCGGCGGTGAGGGTCGTGTCGAGGTGGACGTGGGGCTCCACGAACGGCGGGCTCACCAGGCCGCCGGCCGCGTCCACCAGCACGTCGGCGCCGTCTCCCGGTCCGCCGGGGGCGCCTGCCGGTCCGTCGGGGGCGTCTCCCGGTCCGTCGGCGGCACCGGCCGGCAGGGGCCCGGCGAGCTCGCCCGCGGGCGCGACGCTTCCGAACCGGTCGCCGTCGATCTCGATGTCGTGGAGGCCGTCCCGCCCGGCCAGGCGGGCGTTGGTCACGAGCTTCATGCGGGGCTCCCTTCCCACGCCCGGCCGCGCCGGGCCGACAGGACGAAGTACAGGATCCCGGCGACCAGGGCCCCGGCCAACCAGGACAGGTCGATTCCGCCCAGCGCGCGCGCCGCCGGGCCTTGCAGCGCCTTCGGGACGCCGTACTGGAACGCCCACGTCGCGGCGGCTCCGAGGACGAACGAGATCAGCGCGTCCCACCGGAAGTCGCCCAGCCGGGACCGTCCGGGCGGATCGTAGAGCGCGTCGACGTCCACGTTCTGGCGGCGGACGGCGTAGAAGTGGACGGCCATCACCGACGCCCACGGCACCACCCACGTGACGAGGCCGCCGAGCCACGCGTCGAGGGTGTTCGCGAAGTCCTCCTGGAAGATCAGCAGGATCGTGAACGCGGCGGCGAACACGCCGACGCCGTAGGAGATCGCCTTGCGGGACACGTGCCAGTCCACGGTCTGCGCGCACAGCGAGCAGCTGTAGACGTTCAGGATGTTCGTGGCGATCGGGCCGTGCACGACCAGCAGCAGCACCGGGATCGCGAGCGCGCCGAACGCGTCCACGATCAGCTTGCCGGGGTCGGTGGTCGCGCTCACCGTCGCCAGCGACGCGCCGAGCACGCCGAGCCACACGACCGGCACGAACTGGCCGAGGACGCTCGCCGCGTACAGCCGGCGGCGCGGCACCTCGCGCGGCACGAACCGCGAGTAGTCGGAGGCGTAGGCGAACCAGGTGATGCCCCAGCCGACCCCGATCGCCGTCATCACGGTCGTCATGGCCGACAGCCGGTCGGTGCCGGTGAGGCCCTGGCCCTGGTGGTCCCAGTGCACGCCGGTCTTCGTCCACGCGACGACGGTCATCGCGGCGAGCACGGCCAGCGTGACGGGAACGGTCCACTTCTCGAACGCGGCGATCGCGTGGAAGCCGGACGCGGCGATCCACACCTGCAGCCCCATGATCACCAGCACCACGACGATCTTCAGGGCGGTGCCGCCGTGCACCCCGACCTGGCCGAGCAGGGCCATCACCAGGTCCAGCACGATCCAGGTGTTGACGGCGCACCAGCCCGCCGACATCACGCCCTGGAGCGCGGCCGGCAGGTACGCGCCGCGCCGCCCGAACGCCGACCGGGCCAGCACCATCTGGGTGACGCCCGTCCGCTGCCCCATCAGCACGAACAGCCCGAAGACCGCCATCCCGACGAGGTTCCCGGCGACCAGCACGCCGACCGTGTCGGCGAGGCTCAGCCCGAGCTTGATGCCGAGCGCGCCGAGCACCCAGTTGATCGGCGCGATGTTCGCGCCGGACCAGATCCAGAACTGGTGCCCCGCGGTCGATTCGCGGGCCTGCGGCGGGACGGGATCGAGCGAGTGCGCGGCGGCGGACTGACCGGAGCCGGGGGACGCTGAGCTGGACACAGGCCACGACCTTACTGGTCAGTCCGAAATGCTCCGTCCGCCGGTCTCCGCGGCGTTCCCCGGCTCAGGCGTCCTCCGGCATCCGGCGTTCCCCGGCTTCCGGCGTCCGCGAGTTCCCTTGCTTCCGGTCGCGCCGGGGCTAGGGCTCGAGTTCGCCGAGGCGGGTCTTGACGACCTTGCCCATCGCGTTGCGGGGCAGCGACCCGACCAGGTGGACGACGCGGGGCCGCTTGTGCACCGACAGCCGCCCCGCGACGAAGTCGATGAGCTGCCGCTCCGTCACGCCGTCCGCGACGACATAGGCGGTGACCTGCTCGCCGAGATCGTCGTGCGGCGTCCCGGCGACGGCCGCCTCGCGCACCGCCGGGTGCGCGAGCAGCGCGTTCTCGACCTCGCCCGCGCCGATCCGGTAGCCGCCGCTCTTGATCAGATCGGTGGACGCGCGGCCGACGATGCGGTGCCAGCCGTCCGGGCCGATCGTCGCGATGTCGCCCGTGCGGAACCAGCCGTCCAGGGCGAACGACTTCGCCGTCGCCTCCGGACGGTTCAGGTAGCCCTTGAACAGGTGCGGGGCGCGGACGTGCAGCTCGCCGGGCGTCTCCCCGTCGCGCGGGACCGGGGCGCCGTTCTCGGCCACGAGTCTCGTCTCGATGCCGGGCAACGGGAGGCCGACGTAGCCGGGCCGGCGCTCGCCGTCCGCGCGCGCGCTGACGGTGATCAGCGTTTCGGTCATGCCGTAGCGCTCGACCGGACGGTGCCCGGTGAGCGCCTCCAGCCGCTCGAAGGCGGGCACCGGAAGCGGCGCGCTGCCGGACACCAGCAGCCGCGCCGCACGCATCGCCTCGCCGGACGCCGGGTCGGCCGCCATCCGGGACCACACCGTCGGGACGCCGAAGAACAGGCTCCCGCCGTCCTCGCTCGCCGCCGCCGCGTACGCCTCCGGTTTGGGCCGCCCCGTGTGGACGAGCCGGGAGCCGACCCGCAGCGGGCCGAGCACGCCGAGGACCAGGCCGTGCACGTGGAACAGCGGCAGCCCGTGCACCAGCACGTCGTCCGGCGTCCACGCCCACGCCTCCGCCAGCGAGTCGAGGGTCGCCGCGATCGCCGCACGGGAAATCATCACGCCCTTCGGCGCGCCGGTCGTGCCGCTCGTGTAAAGGATCAGCGCGGTCGCGTCAGGGGCTGACTCGGATCCTGTCGTTGAGGTCGGGGGCGTGGACGTCGGTGTCGTTGAGGCCGGGGTGGCGGAGGCCGGATTCGCGGACGTCGGGCGGTTGGACGTCGGATTCGTGGAGGTCGGATTCGCGGACGTCGAGGTCGCGGACGTCGGGCGCGTGGACGTCCGGGGCGTGGACGCGGTGGCGGGGAGGTCGTCGACCGGGACGAGCGGGGGGCCACCGTCGCCGGTGTCCGCGTCGCGGGACGCCAGGAGCAGCGCCGCGCCGGAGTCGCTGAGGATGTGGGCGCGCTCGTCGGGGCCCGAGTCCGGAGGCAGCGGCACCACCGGCACCCCCGCCATGAGCCCGCCGACGACCGCGATCACCGTCTCCGCGCTCGCCGTGGCGTGCACCGCGACGGCGTCCGCGCCGGCGATCTCCGCCGCGACGGCCGACGCCCGGCCGAGCAGTTCCTCGCGCGGCAGCTCCCGGCCCGCGATCCGCACCGCACCGCCCGTCTCACCGAGCAGATCCCTCACTGGCCTCTCCCCTGCTCCTCGCCGTCCCGTTCTCCCGCCGCGTCCAGCCGTTCCGCAGCGTCCTGCTGGCCCGCCGGGTCCTGCTGTTTCGCGATGTCCTGCTGGCCCGCCGGGTCCTGCCGTTCCGCGGCGTCCCGCTGTCCCGCCGGGTCTCGCCGTTCCGCGGCGTCCTGCTCGTCCAGCCAGGCGAGCACCGCGTCGGTGTGCTCGCCGAGCAGCGGCGGCGCGGTGTGCACGCGCGGCTCGGCGCCGTCGAACCGCAGCGGCGGGCCCGGCAGCTCGATCCGGCCGAGCGTCGGATGCTCCACCTCGATCACCAGACCCTGCGAGCGGGTCTGCTCCCAGGTGTACACCTCGTCGATCGACCGGATCGACCCCGCCGGCACGCCCGCCCCGTTCAGCCGCTCCAGCCACGCCTCCCGGGTGTCCCCCGCCAGGACCCGCTCGATGTCCGCGGTCAGCTCCGCCCGGTTCGCGGACCGGTCCGGGATCGTCGCGTAGCGCGGGTCGTCGGCGTCCAGGTCCACCAGCGGCGCGAACCTGCGCCACAGGTTCTGGTTCGCGACGCCGATCTGGATCTGGCCGTCCTTGCAGCGGAACGTCCCGTACGGCGCGATCGTCGGGTGGTCGTTGCCGACCGACTCGGGCACCTCACCGGCGACCGTCCACCGCGTCCCCTGGTACATGTGCGCGCCGACCACCGAGGCCAGCAACGACGTCCGCACGACCGAGCCGCGGCCCGTCCGCGTCCGCTCGTACAGCGCCGCCAGCACCCCGGACGTGGCGTTGCCCGCCGCGAGGATGTCCGCGATGGAGAGCCCCACCTTGCTCGGCGTCCCCGGCGGGCCCGTGACGCTCATGATCCCGGCCTCGCCCTGCATGATCGCGTCGTAGCCGGGACGGCCGCCCTCCGGCCCGTCGTGCCCGAACCCCGTGATCGACAGCACGATCAGCCGCGGGTTCAGCTCGTGCAGCCGCCCGACCGGGAAGCCGAGCCGGTCCAGCACGCCGGTGCGGAAGTTCTCGACCAGCACGTCCGCGTGCCGCACCAGCCTCGCCAGGGTGTCCTTCCCCTCGTCCGACTTCAGATCAAGGGTGATCGACTCCTTGTTCCGGTTGATCGACAGGTAGTAGGTGCTCACCTGGTCCGCACCGGCGAACGGCGGTCCCCAGCCGCGCGTCTCGTCGCCCGTCCCGGGCTGCTCCACCTTGATCACCCGCGCGCCGAGATCGGCGAGCGCCATCGTGGCCTGCGGTCCGGCGACCACGCGGCTGAGGTCGACGATCACCACGCCTTCGAGCGGTCCGGGCAAGGGGCGTCCTCCTTCGGGGGGCCGGCACCTGGAAGTATGCCGTCCGTGCCGCCACCGCCCCGGACCTACCCCGCGCTCGCCGCGCGGCTCCTCGCGCTGCCGCCGTCCTGCGGGCCCGCCCGGCTGGTCGCTATCGACGGGCCGAGCGGCGCCGGGAAGTCCACGTTCGCCGACCACCTCGCGGCCGTCCTCGTCGGGGCGCCGGTGGTCAGGTCGGACGACTTCCGCGTCCCGTGGGACGCCGATCCGCTCACCTGGTGGGCGCCGCTGCGGCGCGCGGTCCTCGAACCGCTGTGCGCCGGGCGGACCGCCGTGTTGCGCCGCTACGACTGGCACCGCGACCGGTACGGCCCGCCGGAGGAGATCGCGCCGCCGCCGGTCCTCATCGTCGAAGGCGTCGGCTCGGCCTGGGCGGGGTCGCCCGCCGCGTACCGGATCTGGATCGACGCCCCGCGCGAGCTGCGCCGAGCGCGCGCCATCGACCGCGACGGGCTGGAGTACGCCGACGCCTGGGACCGCTGGTCGGCCCACGAGACCGCCTTCTTCGCCGAGGACGGCACCCGCGCACGCGCCGACCTCCTCGTTGACGGCACCGCGCCGCTGCCGCACTACTGAAACCCGAAGATCTGCTACTTGACGCGCGGGTCACTTCATTGCGCAGAGCCCATCTCAAGGTCTTATATACCGGGACGCTCGCACGCTAGTGCTGCTACACCTCGGAGCTCGCACAGCCCTTCCCTGGGCAGCACCCAGCGAGGAATATGACCACCGCTCTTGATCGAGTTCGGGCATGTCAAAAAAGGGAGCTATGCGGTCAGGAAAGAGGCCCTCGGGTGATCGGCGAGAGGGGTGTTCGGGTGGTGGGGTGGCGCTTGCGTACGGGGCCGCCCCTGAGGCAGCGTTAGGGGCAGGCTCCGC